>CALLYL010000039.1 GCA_937859535.1 uncultured Myxococcales bacterium | reverse complement strand
CGGGCGCAGAATCCGAAGAGTCGACCAGGGAGTGGACAAGGAGATCTGTGGAAAGCCGATCAAGACCCAGACGCCGACGAACGGAAGGCGCTACAAGAGTGCCTGGCTCTGTTCGAGAAAGAGTCGGATCTCGGTAGCGAAATCAAGAGCGCCCAAGAGGCGCTGATGCAGAAAGTCATCGCCCAGTTCGCCAAGCTGACCCCCGATGAAATCAAGACCCTGGTGGTCGATGACAAGTGGCTCAGCAGCCTGTCCTCTGCTGTTCAATCCGAGCTGGATCGAGTCTCGCAGACCTTGACCGGACGGGTCCAAAAGCTCGCGGAACGCTACGCAACCCCACTGCCACAGATCCTCGATGAAGTCGCCACCCTCACCGCCCGCGTGGATTCCCACCTGCTAAAGATGGGTGTTTCATGGAAGTGAAACCCGGCTACAAACAGACCGAGGTGGGGGTAATCCCGGAGGATTGGGTAGTGAAGCCGCTCTCTGCAATCTCCGACAAGATCATGGTCGGCATTGCTAGTGCCGCCACGCACGCCTACAGAACCAAAGGCGTCCCGATGTTCAGAAATCAAGACATCAAGAACGGCTATCTGAGCGATAGTGACTTGCTGTTCATCGCGCCTGAATACGAGATTTCTTTCAAAAACAAGCGACTACGTGGTGGCGATTTGCTGACCATGAGAACTGGCTATCCAGGAGTAACGGCTATAGTTCCAGCTCGCTATGAGTCAGCGCAAAGCTTCACCACGTTAATCACTAGACTGAAACAACACGACGCTGAGAGCGCTTATTTGTGCCACTTCATCAATTCGGAAGTTGGACAGCGCTTCTTCACTCAGAGTCAGATCGGTGGAGCGCAGAAGAATGTAAACGCAGGCACTCTGCGAGAGATGCCCGTGCCACTGCCCAAGCCGCCCGAACAACGTGCCATCGCGGAGGCGCTCGGTGATGTGGATGCGTTGCTGGGGGCGCTGGACCGGCTGATCACCAAGAAGCGCGATCTCAAACAGGCTGCCATGCAGCAGCTCCTCACCGGCCAAACCCGCCTCCCTGGATTTGAGGGAGAGTGGGAGGTGAAGACGATTGATCAAGTTGGCCTCGTCACCAGTGGAAAAAGGCTTCCGCTGGGATGTTCATTGGTCGATCAGCCAACGCCGCATCCTTACGTTCGAGTCACCGATATGCGGCCTGGGACTGTCTCGCTTTCTGAAATCAAATATGTGCCCGAAAGCGTGTTTCCGGCAATCAAATACTATCGAATTTACTGCGAAGATATTTTCATCTCCGTTGCTGGTTCACTCGGAATTATTGGGAAGGTTCCCAGAGAACTGGACGGAGCCAATCTGACCGAGAATGCCGACAGGATCACAAAGCTGACATGCTCACAGAACTTCCTGTTGCATGTGTTGATGTCACCATTGATTCAGAACACCATTGATTCAATTCAGACGGTCGGAGCGCAGCCCAAGTTAGCTCTTACGAGGATTCGCAAGTTTACGATCCCACATCCCTCCCTCCCCGAACAAACTGCTATCGCTGAAGTGCTGTCTGATATGGATGCGGAGCTGGCGGAGTTGGAAAGGCGGCGGGACAAGACGCGGAGGATCAAGCAGGGGATGATGCAGGAACTCCTGACCGGAAGGACTCGGCTGCTATGACGGTCGGCAAGTCGGAGCGGGTGACGCAGGATCGGGTGATTGCGCTGTTTCGCAAGGAGCTGGGATATCGCTTTCTGGGCGACCGCAGCGATCGGGACAACAGCAACATCGAGGAATCTCTGCTGTCGGAGTACCTCCTGCGGGTCGGCTATTCCGAAGCGACGATCAGTCGCGCACTCTACCTGCTCCGCACCGAAGCGAACCATCCCAACCGCAGCCTGTACGAAAACAACAAGGCCGTCTATGCGCTGCTCCGCTACGGTGTGAAGGTGAAGACCACCGCTGGCGAGGATCACGAGACGGTTCGTGTCATCGACTGGTCGCGGCCCGAGCAGAACGACTTCGCCATTGCCGAGGAAGTCACGCTGCGCGGAGGCAAAGAGCGCAGGCCCGATCTGGTCCTGTATGTGAACGGCATCGCGCTCGCGGTGATCGAGCTGAAGAACAGCCGGGTCGCAATTGGGAAGGGAATCCGGCAGCTCCTATCGAACCAGAAGAAGGACTGGAACGAGTGGTTCTTTTCGACGGTGCAGGTGGTATTTGCGGGAAGTGACTCCGAAGGTCTGCGCTACGGCACGATCGGAACCGAAGAAAAGTATTTCCTGACCTGGAAGGAAGACGAGGCAGAGAACACCCTGTCGAAGCTGGACAAGTATCTGCTGAAGATGTGCCGCAAGGACCGCTTCCTGGAGCTTCTCTACGACTTCGTGGTCTTCGATGCCGGTCAGAAGAAGCTACCGCGTGTCCATCAATACTTCGGCGTGAAAGCGGCGCAGCAGCACGTCAGAGAGTGCCGGGGCGGCATCATCTGGCACACCCAGGGCAGCGGCAAGAGCATCGTGATGGTGCTGCTCGCGAAGTGGATTCTGGAGAACCGGCCCAAGGCGCGGGTGCTGATCCTGACCGACCGCGATGAGCTGGACAAGCAGATTGCCGGAGTGTTCACGGACAGCGGCGAAGTGATCTACCGAACCAGCAGTGGCCACGATCTGATGATGCAGCTCGGACAGGCTGC
>CALLYL010000038.1 GCA_937859535.1 uncultured Myxococcales bacterium | reverse complement strand
AATCGGCCCGCTCAGCCAGCGCGTCGTGATCTCATCGAGTCCCGCGCTGGTCAGAATCCGCTCTTTCTTTTTGAGTGTCTCGACATCGCCGATGCGCCTGCGTCGGTCGGTAGTGGAGCTGCGGATAGCGAGAGAGATGAAAGAAGTTCCCCTGCATCGCACAGACAAACACGCCTCGCTTCTGCGCGAAGGTGTCATCTGCATGTCGAAAGGCCATCGAGAGCAGAGGGTGACTGATGTCGAGCAGATAGAAGCGAATGTCATTTCTCGCATCCGCTGCGAGTTTCTCGACGAGCTGGGTCTCGATGAGCCCGTCCCCTGGCCCAAGCGCAATGACATCGATCCCTGCGCCCCGGACACAGTCCTTGATGTGCTTCACCGCCGCATTCAGAGGGAGCATCTGGTGGTGGGCGGGTCGAGCTGACCGCCTCGCTGCGTGGGAAGAAGGCCCAGCTCACTGACGCCCAGGAGTGCCGCCAGCGAGCCCGCACCCGGCTCGATTCCATGTGCGATGTGTTTGGTAGACAGACCCGCACGTTCCGCGAGCTACTTCTGGGTCCAGCCCAAGGTTTGCCGACGCTGAGTAATCAAAAGACCGAGTCCTTCGCTCCGCTTGGTGAGGTGTCGCGACAGCGCTTCCCTTGCCATGTTGGTGCCATGCAGTGCGGCTGCAAGCCACGGAGAACGGTCATCGCTGTGTCGCGCAAGCCGGTCCGTGAGCTGCTCACAGAGTCCGAACAGACATGTCAGTTCCTGCAAGGGATCGTTCATGTCCGCTGCTGGATCGGACTCCTCTAGCGTCGGGAAAAGCGGCGATTCATCTACTTCCAACATCGTCATGTCCTCCTGCATGTCTGATCTCTCTGCTTCTGCTTGTCCGCTGGCACAACCGCAAACTGCGCTGCTCCGTCGCGAAGGGATGTCGGAGGAAAGCGGACTCTACCTTGTGCGACAAGTCTCTCTGCAACATGAACCTAGTAGTGGAGAGCGACCCGCTCACAACGAGGAGCAGCATGCCCAAGAATCCCTCTTTGGCAAGACCTGATTTGGGATCGGATTCCTTCACGCGCTCAGGAGTGTCCGATGAACACCGCCGAGCAGATGATCTTCGATGGAATCCTCCTCGGTATGCTTCTCTGTCTGGCCTGGATCGCGTGGCAGCAGAAGCAGGAAATAGAGGCACTGCGTAACGAACAGCGAACCCATCGGGTGGAATTCGGTAACAAGCTCGCGCTCCTCGAACAGCTCACCTGTTACGATGCGCTGACCGGACTGCGGAACCAGCGGATGTTCGAGGACGAGCTTGCAACCATGCTGCGCAATCGGACTCCGCTCGCGCTCATTTACATCGATCTGGACGGACTCAAACGGGTCAACCCAGAGCGCGGTCATCAAGTGGCGGACAAGATGATCCGCTGTGCTGCGAAAGCGATTCGCGCCTCTCTGCAACGACGGACGGATCGCAAGCATGTCTATCGGCGAGGCACGGCAGCGGATGAGTTCCTGGTCATGCTCGAGCGCGCAGACCTCACCACAGGAATCCTGCTTGCCGAACAAATCTTGATGGCCTTGCGGATGCTGCCAACACCCACCACCGCATCGATCGGAGTGACTGCCTGGGATGGCCATTCCTGCATGACAACGGATGATCTGGAACGCGCAGCAGAACTGGAAATGGAGCGCGCCAAAGCGGACGGACGCAACCGTGTTCACGCCCCAACGCCGCCGAAATCACCCAACAGAGAGCGCGCCAAAGCCGAGCAGGAATCGCCTACCGTTGCGAAGCGCTGCGCTGCCTAGATACTGAGGCTGTTCAACCATGCCAATCAAAAAAAGTCCGAAACGCTGCCTGCGCTGCAACTCGGTGTCTGTCCGTCCGCGAAGGGGAGTGGGACGCACTCGTCATTACCGTGTCTTGGCACAGCTACCGATTCCGGACGATTTCGAGATTCCGACGTGTGGACGCTGCGGCTCTGAATACTCGGAGGAGTCGATCGATCGGAAGCTCGATCAAGCGCTCGCTTCTGTGTATCTCGATTCTCTTCAGGCTCTGGCCAAGGCATCTATCGGAAGGCTGACAGAGCGTGATCCAGAGACGAAGAGGCGTTTCATCAGTCAACGCCGGTTGGAACTCGTGCTGGGGCTCTCTCAAGGCTATCTGTCGAGACTCCTAAGCGGTCACGGAACGCCAAGTGCGCCGCTGGTTCCGCTGCTCGGTCTGTTGTCTTTGTCCCCAGAGCAGACGCTCCATGAGGTCCAGCGATTCTGGAGACTCGCAAGTCTTCCCCTTTCGACGGAAAATTCAACACAAAAGGAGTCACTCTGATGAGCATCCAGGGAAGTTCCTTCGGCACGCTCCTTCGCTATCGCAGAGAGGAAGCGTACCTCTCCAGAGCGACTCTGGCGAAGTTAGCAAAGCTCTCCGAAGCGACCATCAAGTTCATCGAAACCGATCGCACCACGCCATCCAGGATGACGCTGCTTGCGCTTCAATCGGTTGCCGCACTCGGTCTAAAGGACGAGGAAATGCCGTTAGAGTTTCGACAATCCCGTCGCAACATGCTGCGGCAGCAAGACACCCTCCGCAGGGTACTCGACCGGCAATACCAATCGACCGAGCTGATGATTCGGGAGTCTGTCTTGACCGAGATCCTCGAGTACGTCTGCGCGCAGCTATTCCGTCTGAAGCAGCGGAAGGATGAGCTGACTCCCGAAACTGATACGATGGCATCAGTAGAGCCACAGAGAGAACAAATCACGGCAGGGGTGGAGCGCTCCGCAGCGCCCGTCGTCCGTTGAGCTGATCTCAGAGATCACTCAAGACGGGTCCCCAATCGTCTGGTTCGTCCGTCTTCATTTTCGCTCATCAGCGCTGGGTTCAGAGCCTACAAGTTCTCTCACGCTAGCTCCCACAATATTGCGCGCAATATTGTGAGAGAATTTGTGAGAGATTTTGCGGGCTGTTGGTCAATCTGGCGAGATCCAGCGGGTGATCACTTCTCCGAAAGCGAGGTGGCGATAGCCCAGCAAAATCAATCCCTTTGGGCGCTCGGTCTGTTTCTTGCAAAGACAGCCCGAACTCAGCCCCGAGGAGCGCCCAACAATAGCGGGTAAATTTGCGCGCTATTTTGCGGGATAATTTGCGCGCTATTTTTGCGAGCAATTCTGTAGGGGTAAGTGTGGATTCCTATCCGACCAGCAGAGTTCGAAAATCCGCGCGAGTTGCGCTTTCTCAGCACCAGAAAAGGGGAGTCATGATCAGGGGTTGTTGCTCCACAAACGGCAACGAAGACTCGCCGCGATTCCTTGCAGCGGCAACGCCACCAGGCCGAGGAAGAACTCGCTGCTTGGAACTCCTTCTCTCAATCCACCGATGCGACCTGCGAACGAGAAGCCAACTGCCATCGCACGGTCATGCCAACCATCCATCAACAGGGAATCAAGAAGTCTCGTTCTTGTACTCATTCGCCGCACAAGCGTCGGTAGACACCACGTGCTCCGGCTTCTCCTGCGCGGACTTTCTCTTCCCATAGAACTGATCATACCGACCGAGAAGGAGCTGCTGCACTTGCGCAGGCCACCAATTCCTATTCCCTCGCGGCGTCAGGTATCCAGCCTCACTGAGTAGCTTCGCGAGCTGCGGATAGCTCGGCCTTGAGCCTGTTCGCTGAATCAGGGACTCGCAATATTTGCGAGGTGTCAGAATGGTCGTCTCCTTCGTGTTGGCCATCAATTGGTAGACATTCGACTCTGTGAACTTACGCCCCTTAAACGGAAGGTATCCCAGCTCGTTCAGGATGTTCGCGA
>CALLYL010000037.1 GCA_937859535.1 uncultured Myxococcales bacterium | reverse complement strand
GTACTTCGCTACGACACGGCTCTGCTTTCGTGGAGCAAGTTCACCACCAGTCCGGTCACCACCACCACGCTGACTTCGGTCGTGGCTCTGTCTGATAGCGATGTCTGGATCTCGGGTGATGCAGGCGTGATGTTGCACTGGGATGGCACCACCCTCACTCCCAGTACCGGGCCGTTTGGGAATCGAAACCTCACCGAGATGTACGCGCCGACTGCCACCGAGATATGGCTCGCTGGTTCGGGCAACTCGGTCTGGCGCTATCAGCCGTAGCACTCCTTCGCTTCCGGTTTCGATCGCAAACACTCCTTGTCTGCCTGCGCATGCGGCTGTGTTAGCGTGCGCGGATGAACATCAATCGACAGAATTCCTGGTCACTGCGAATCGGTGCGGTGGGACTCCTTTGCTGGGCTGTGGTGGGCTGTGGCGAGCCGCAACCGATGACGATGATGCCGCCGGTCGATCCCGATCAGCTCATTCCGTCGGAGGCGGCGGTGAAGTCGGCCAAGCTGGTTGTGGAAGCGCGCCCCTATGACTCGAAGGTTCCGAGTAACTACGACGACAAGAAGAACTGGCCGCTCGTGGTGCTGCTCCACGGCTACGGAGCAAACGGAATCGGGCAAGATGTCTACTTTGGACTGAGTCTTGAGATGGACCGGCTCGGCTTCCTAGAGGCCTATCCCGATGGCACGTTTGATTCCAAGAACAAGCGCTTCTGGAACGCCACCGATGTCTGCTGCGACTTCGACAAAAAGAACATCGATGACGTTGGTTATGTGGACGCGATCATCGATGACATGGCCTCGCGCTATCGGGTCGATCGCAAGCGGGTCTATGTGGTCGGTCACTCAAACGGCGGCTTTATGTCGTACCGCTATGCCTGCGAACGCTCGGAGCGCATTGCCGCGATCGTTTCTCTTGCAGGAGCCAACTTTGCGGACGCGGTGAACCGCTGCAAGCCGAAGAGTCCGGTCGCGGTGCTACAAGTGCATGGCGACAAAGACGATGCGGTGCCATACGACGGCGGGACCAATATGGGCTGGACCATTCCGTCGGCGCTGGGGAGCGTGCAGTTCTGGGCGGGAATCGGTGGCTGCTCGGCGACCCCCGATCAAAGCGCGCCGAACATGGATATAGAGGTCAATCTCGGCGGCAGCGAAACCACGGTCACTCGCTTCCCATCCTGCAAACCCGGTGGCGCGGCGGAGCTGTGGACCATTCGCGGTGGCAGTCACATTCCGGTCTTCCCGCGCTCGGTGTGGGCCAACGCGGTGTGGGGCTGGTTTGCAAGCCATCCCAAGCCGTAGCGGTGACTCCGGGGTTGCCTAGGGGGCGCGTACTAGAACAGCTTGCCGAACGCCCCGGCGAGTCCGCCCGCTGCGCTGGCCTGGCTACCGCTCAGCTCTTGCAGAAACGGCACCTTGCTGGTGAGCGCGGCGAACGATTTGTCGCCGAGCTTGGTTTGCAGAAACGACAGCACGATGGGAATCGCCTGGGCCGCCACACCGCTGGGGATGCCGAGCTTTTCTAGGGCCGCCGTCACGGTTTGCAGAGCCGCCGCCCCCTGAACCAGTCCACCGAGGCTGCCCAGTCCACCAAGTCCACCGCCCCCGAGCAGGGAACCAAGTCCACCACCACCGCCTGTCAGAGCCGGGGCCGCCTTGTCCATCCAGCCTTGCGCCTCGGGGGTCTTGGCGACGACCCCATCGAGCGTGCCTTCAGGGGCGTTTTGTTTGATCAGTCCAAGGACGGTGCCAGCCGCGCCCTCTGCTTGATGGTGATCGACGCCAAGGGTGCCGACGAGGTTGCCAATCAGGTCACTCATGGATTTCTCCTGTGTAGGCGGGCACTCCTCCAACGTCGATTGCGTCGGGCAGACTGCCGTCGCCAGTGTAGCAAGATGGAATCACGTTTTTGGAAAACGGGAAAGCCACCCCCGGTTGTCGGGGCTGACTGGAAGCGAGAGCGAGGATCGGAAGCAGCGGAATGTGTGCGAAGCGAGCGGGGGATTAGCGAAGTTGGGCGGGTTTCGCCGTGGCTTTCGGAGCAGCGCGGTCGTCGAGCACTTTGCGGAAGTGCGTGGCCAGACCCGGCAGCGTGTGCGGTTCCATCGAAACGAACTGGACCAGGCGTCGCTCCGGTTCTCCACCGACGGCGAGCAGACCCTCACCAGCGCGCTTTAGCACCTCGGGATCGCTCGCGAACAGTGGATCGGCGCGATAGACGAGCAGCGCGTCCCGCAGCGGACGAATCGCATCCTTGCCACCCAGCTTGGTGAGCGCCAGGACCAAGTCCTTGAGTGCTGCCGCCGGTGTGCTCGGATCCAGCAGACGCGCCGACAGCGCCGGAACCGTCTCGGATGCGCCAACAGCCGTCGCAACCCGGGCTAGCACATCCAGGCCACGCGGGCGCTTGTCGTCGAGATAGTCGTAGCTCTGTTGAAGAGCCGCAACCAGCAGCGACGAGACTTCAGCAAGATTGTCCTTGCGTTGGGCCAGCACATCGCCAGCAGCACGGGAAATCTCGCTCGGCATGCCTTCTGCTGTGATCACCTTCACCAGCTCGGCGGCGGCCTGTTTGCCCGGCACTGCCCCGAGTGCCTGCACCGCGAAGCTCTTCACCGATAGGAAGGATGAGTCGCGATCGAAGATGATGCCGCGTAGCACATCGAGTACCGGCTCTGCCTTGGCAATCTCCGTCGCTGGTGCCGCGAGTCCGGCCGTGTCGAAGCTGGCACCGATGACGTTCTGGCCCGGCTTCAGGGTCAGACGACGGCTCAGCACTTTGGCTCCCGTTTGGCGGAGCAGGCCACCGATCTCACCGTCCTGCGCGACGTACATCACGAGCTGATCGCTCAGCTCCGAGGCCATCAGCGTCTGGCGCGGGTTGGCATAGGCCCAGCGCACGCCGCCGTCTTTGGCATTCATCCCAAACAGGAAGCGATACGAGTGGAGCACCGTCTGGTCGTCGGAAAAGCGGACGCGGTCACCCTGGGCTTCGGCATCCCACAACAGCCGGTTGCGATCGAACGCCGAAAAATCGGTCTGCTCGGCGCGATAGCCATCCCAGTGCAAGAACACCCGCACCCGCTCACCAAGCTGCGGCGACAGGTACGAGATGGTCTTCTTTTCGCCGCTGACACTCTTTTCGTCGAGCAGCGCGGCACCGCTTGCACCGACTCCGTACAGAAAGCCGTTTTTGCCTTCGCGGACAAAGCCGATCTGTTCGTCCTTTTGGCGAATTCGCGACAGCTCTTGGCCGGTTTTGGCATCGAGGATGACCGCGTTCTGGTAGCGATACGGAACCGCCACCATGCCGCCCCACGCCGCCGGTGCGCCCATCGAGCCCTGGCCCGGGAGACGCCACGCTCGCGTGCCGTTCGGTAGCAGTGCCGTCAGAAAGCTCTTGTTTTCGCCACCGACCTTGGCGCGGGTGACGTAGTAGAGCTGGTTTTCGTCGGAGGCCAGCCCGGCCAGCGTCTCGCCTTCTTCCATTGGGATCCGAGCACGAACGCTGCCGTTTTGGGCATCGCGCAGAACCAGATCACGTTGGCCCTCGCGGTACATGACGACACCCTGGCTGACCACGAAGCGGGAGCGGACATCTGAACCAACAGAGAACAGCTCTTTGCCATCGGTCAAATCGTAGGCGACGACGGCTTGTTCAACGCCCTTGCTTGCTTCCGTTTGGCCAAGTCGCCGCTCGGGGCCGACCGCGACGTACACGGTGGCGTGACCCGATCCGGAGCGTGGTGAAGACGACACCTTGGCCGTCTTGATGCGCTCGACCGTCGGTTTGACGTTGGTGAGGTCGTTGTCCTGGGTGTGAACCGAAAACGCCGCCTCGGCGCAGCCCAGCATGGTCGTCGCACAGGCCAAAGTCAGCGTGGAAAGCGAGCCGATGATCGTTCGTGCGGTGGTCATTTTGCGGTCCTCTGCTCGATGATCTTCTGGGCCTCGGCGCGAGAGGGTCGAGCCTTGGACTCTTTGTCGGTATCGGTGGCTTTGACGTAGTCGCTGAGGAAGTCGACCGGCTGGTCTCCCGGCATCTTGCCGAGCGTCTTGACCACCTCGGTGCGCATGGGTTCGGGGCCAAAGTCGGGACGACGGAGCAGCGCGCCCAGCGTCGCCGTGATCAGGTAGTTTGGCACCGTGCCGATCATCTCACCGAGGGCCCGAGCGGTATCAGGACCACCTATCAAACCCAGCGCCTCGGGGGCCGCCGAGTCTTTGCGAAGCAAAAGCTTGATGAGCGCCGACTCCGCCGATTTTTCGCGACGCTTGCCGAGTGCCTCGGCGGCGACCTGGCGAACCTCCGCGCTGCCATCGGACAGTGCGGCGATAAGCTGTGGCACCACTTTCGGTGCCAGCTCCTCGTGTGGAATGAGCGGCCCGGTCTTCAGCGCTGCTTTGATCGGCTTTTTGCCGACGGGTGGCTTCGCCGTGGTGTCACTTTCTTCGGGCGCTACCACCAGCGCGGCCAGGCCGAGCGTCGCCCGCTTGCGTAACTCTGGACTGCGGTGGTGCGAATAAAGCTCCAGGATCGGCAGCGAATCCGAGCTGCGCTGGGCTGCGAGCGCCGATAGAGCCGCTGCGGCGACTTTCGGGGACACGCCACTCGCCAATGCATCAAACAGGGCCGCTTGCGCTCCGGGCGTCTTCGCTTCCCCCAGCTTGCGAGCGGCCAGCGCCGCTTCACTGTCCGTGGTCGAGCGAAGCTTTGCGATCAGGCTCGCTTCGTCGAACACGGTCGCCGCAACTGGCGGAGTACCGGCTTCGCCCACCGGTGCTTTGGTGGTGCCCGTTGTCGCTGTCTCCTCGGCCATGCTGAGCGATGGCAACAGCCAGGTCACACCACACAGAAGAACAGTCCGAAAACTCGCCGGGGGCCTCATCATTGGGCAGCCTCTCACTCTTTCTTTTTCGTATCTTCCTCGGAGAATTCGACCTTACCCGAGTATTTCGGTGGCTCACCGCGCAGCGTCAGCTCACCCTTGGCGATGATCTGGCGCCCGCTCTCGATGGCGAACAGGTACTTCTTGTTCATCTCGATGTCTTCTTTGTCGAGTTCGACGGAGTTGAAGATTGCGCGCTCGCCCTTGCGTCCCAGGAAGGCTTCCCAGGCACCCTTTTTGACCTGGGCGTTGGCACCGCTCGTGATGTCGTAGATGACAA
>CALLYL010000036.1 GCA_937859535.1 uncultured Myxococcales bacterium | reverse complement strand
CGATGACTTCGTCGTTTTCGTCGGCTCCGATCGTCGGCAACCTCGGACCCCAGCGCCGCGACACCCCGAGCAAAAAGGCACGGACTTCCGGGTCGGGCAGGATCTCAGGTTGACACATGGCCTCAATGACTTGGTGTGGCAGGTACAGACGGACCCGTCCCAAGTCTCCGGCCAGGTAGATTCGCTGCCAGCGCAGGGCCGAGCGGAGCAAAAGCGCCAGGTTGGTCAGCAGGAACCGGCTTGGCAGCGTCGGTCCCACCGCTTCCAGAACCGTGACGATGTTGCGGAAGAACGTCGGCTCGGCGTCATCGAAGAGCTGGGCACGATCCAACCGCTGTAGGTGACGCAGAAACAGCGCGGCGACCCCATCCACCGTCAGTGGCCACGGCACCGGGCGAGTATCGAATCGGGTATCGTAATACAGGATGAGCTGCGGCAGCCACAGCGAAAGCTCGTCGATGTGCTCGGGCCTGACGTGGACTTCGATGCACTGGAGCAGATCACCACGTACCGCCAGTGGATCGTCGCAGAACTGAACCAGTTTACCGAGTAGCTCGCGGGCCAATCGCGATTGCTGGGCATCGGCTCCACTGCCCGAGCCTCCGAGCGCGATCGGTACGAGCGAGTCAAACAGTTGCGCCACCAGCAGGCGATGACGGGGGGGCCTTGGGAGAGGCCATGCGGCGACATCAAAGACCTCGGAGCGTCCAGTGGGACGGGGCGGAAGCTCGCCACCGGGTGCGGCATCTCCTTGCAGCATCAGCTTGCATAGGTGCAGTACGCTGGCTACCGCTGGGGTTCCGCGTTCCATCGTGGACTTGTTGGTGAGCGGCATCCGGCTGGCGCTGGTCATCGCCGGGGTCTTGGGCTCCGTGGTGGTGAAGATCGAGCCTGCGATCCGGCCATCGCGAGCGTTGCGCAGAAGCTCTCGCATCGCCACCGCACGGATGTGAGGTCCAAGCCCGCGAAGAGCGGCCCGGAGCAGTCCAACCCGTGACCCGGCTGCCCGCGTCCCCTGTTCCAGCAGTCGCTGGATACTGAGGTTGTGGTCGTCATCGGGGTGCGCTTCCCAGCTCGTTAGGACTCCACCAGCTAGAACAATCAACAGCCGGAATCCCCCCTCGGCCATGGGTCGACACATCATCCGCTGTGGCGTGCCACCAGCAGCCAGCCGAGTCACCTCCTGACCGTCATGGCGGAAATCGATGGCGACTAGGTGGACTTGTTCGTCCTCGGTGCCAATCGCGAGACAGGGTACCCCAAAGACCCCATCGGGTATAAAGCACAGCGCCGAGATGCCCTTCGGTAGAAGATACTGCGCGTGCAGCCGCAGCGAGTCTTCTTCGAGGTGAAGTACCTGGACCTGTCCGGTCGAGGTGCCCACCGCTATGGTCATCGCCGTTTCATCCAAGGCGGCACAGCACACTCCAGCCGGTGAGGGGGCCCAGAGTGGCTTTTCGCCGGGCCGATGCAGCTTGATCCGGGCCGACGCTAGGTAGAGAGAGCCACCCATCGTCGAAACCACCGCCAGCAGGTCACTCGGGAGCAGGGTTGAGCGCAGCCGCAGACCACCGCTGTGGGTGTCAAGTACCAGCACCTGGGGACGGGTACGCTCGGACGTGCCTGGCAGACGAAGCACCAGCGATTCGACTCCACTTGGTATCGGCGCGCCGCTGGTTCCTTCTTCTTCAACGTGGCAGTCATAACCAATCGGGTCGATCGAGATTCCGCCGCAGCGAGCCTCTCCACGCAGCAACAGTCGGCCATCGGCGAGCGGCGTAAACACCAGCAGCCGGGTATCGCCAGCCTCTTCAGCTCCGACGATGACCGTTGGGATGATGCAGTCGCCTTCGCGCCATAGGCGGCGAGCCTCGACAAAGCGAATCTGGCCGGTGATCTTGACCTCTGGGCCGCCTTGAGAGGGCAGCCACGGCCAGGCCATGATCTCGCTCTCCGGCGTCTTACCGTCCCAGGTGGTGTGGGCTGGATGGAGCGGCTCGATGCGCAGTGCTCGATGGCGACCGATTCCGACGACAAAGCAGCGCTCCGGCCAGACCTCGGCGGGCATCTGCGGCGTGTTACCCGACAGGTCAATGGGATCAATCGCTGTCGCTGACAGATCCAATCGCTCTAGCTCTATCGAGAAACGGTCGGTGCGCAGCTCTTCGGTGAGGCCAATCGCACGCAGCACTCGCACTACGACGTCGCTGTTTTCGTCCAGCCTGGGTCGCTCTCCTTCGGGAAGTGACTGCAAGTGGTGAAGTCGCGATTCCGACTCAATGGCCAGCGTCAGCGAATACTCACGGGCCCGCAAGCTCCGGACGTTGAGGAGCTTGCGTAGTTCAGGCGGCGGCTGGTCTGCCCCGACCACCCCCTCATCATCGCTGCTCAGGCTGGGCGCAAGCTGCCAGTATTGCTCAAACAGTCGTCGAGAGATGCGGTCGATCTGGTGACGCACCAGGCGCGGTGCACCCAGGTAAATCTCGACCAGTTCCGCCAGCACCGTGCGCGCAAGCTGGAGCTTCGTCGTGGGATCGAATAGGCCTTGGGGTACCAGGTCTCCCGGTCCGCCTTCTTGCATTTGACGAGCGGTCAGTAACGGCAATGGCCCTGTGGGGGTCGAGCGTCCTTCGAGTGTGGCGAGCTGCGGCAGGTGGAGCAGCAGGAAGTGCTCCATGCTCACGACTGCTTCACGCTGGGCTCGCTCGGGCAGGGTGTGCCAGCCGGGCTGTCCCAGGGTGAACCAGCGCACCAGCTCAACCACCGCATGCGTCGCTGGGCCATTGCTTTCCAAGACCCGGCTGAGTAGGTAGAGCTGTACCGCTGGGTGTGCCTCGTGCCGAGGTGGTGCCAGCTCCAGCAGCTTGTCTACCGCCTTATTGCCGAGTGATTGGTAGAGCTGCCGACAGCGCTGGTTCAAAAGCTGCGGCTCGGTCAGCTCATAGATGCGCATGCCCCCGTCGATTCCACCAAGCACGAGATCGACGCGGCCGCTCGACTCGACGTCCGCCAGCGTCATCGATGAAAACAAAAAGCCTGCATCCATGCGCCATTGCACACCGGAGTGCGACTGTGACAGGTCCATCGCGAACACGTAGCCAAACGAAGTGCCACCGAGCAGCAGTCCTCGGCTCTGCTGGGATGCACGTTCGGAGAGCTTGCGGGCTGGCGAGTACGCCAAGCAGACAAAACGCCACTGCGGAAACAGTAGTGAGCGTAGTCGACCATCGCGGCTGATCCGCTGAAGTCCTCCTCGGGAATAGGCAACGACCAATTCGTCTTCAGCGAGCACCATGTCAGTGACTTCGCCGGGCAAAAACGAAACCTTACTAAAGTCGGTGCTAGCGGAACTGCGAGGGCCCACACGGTCGTCGAGGATTTCCACCCACAGACGGCCGTCATCGGGGCGACCGCGTAGCACGGGCACCCGTCCAACTTCGCTGGAGTCGCCGATCAATCGAATCTCGCCCAGCCCCATGGTACTGACGCTGCGGTGTTCCAGCTCTGAGACATCCCACTGCTGCCCATCGCAGGTGAGCTTTAGCTCGCGATATACGGCGCTCCCTTCGTTTTCCTCGACCGAAGTGACGATGGCTTCTTGGCGGTGAAAGACGCCGAATGGGCTGAAGCTCACCCCGAGCAGCCGGCCTCGGTAGCGATGGCTGCCGATGGTCCACGATGCAATCTCTCCGCTTTCGGTCTGACGGACTGCAAAGCGCGGCGTGTGGACGTTGCGATCGCTGTCGATTACCAGGATCTCGTTTTTGCCATCTCCATCGAGGTCCGAGACTCGAATCAGGAGCAGCTCACGACCGAAGCGCAGACGCGAACGGAGCAGCGCAGGCCGGTTGCGGAGGCGACAGAGCCTCGTTAATTCCTGGGCTGCCTCATCGGAGTTCTGCGGCAACGCGGCCTGAGCCAGCTTGATGAGGGCGCGGTACTCCTCGACATCCTGCGTGGACAGCGGCGTTTCGGTACGACGGACACGCGGTTCGGCCATGGGCGCATCATAGCAGCCGGGAAAGACGGCGCCTCCCACACCGCACTATCTCGAACAACCGGAGCGCTGGACGTGGTTCGATGGCGCCGTTTGCCCATGACACTCAGTGTAGTCGACCTTGACAAATGAAATTTGTTCCAGGCACCCTATGAAGGGGGTAGGTG
>CALLYL010000035.1 GCA_937859535.1 uncultured Myxococcales bacterium | reverse complement strand
TGGAGCACGCGAGCGAAGCGCAGGCCCTCGACGTGTAACGACGGGGGACTTGATCCCCCGCAGTTTGATTAGAACGCTGCGTCGGGGAATGTCATCGGAGCGAGGTCGCTCGCTTCGACCTGGCGACGATCGACGGCGATTCGGGGCAGCACTTGGGTCGCGAAGTAGCGGGCCGAAAAGACCTTGCCTTGGTAATAGGCTCGTTCGCGGTCGGCTCCTTCGGGCAGCGCTGCCAGCTTGCTGTGGGCGAGCGCGGCATGGCGAATGAGCAGCCATGCGATGAGAACTTCGGCGAGCGCGATCAGCACCCGGTTGCCCTGAAGACCGACGTGATAGAGCGATTCGCCCATTTTGCCAAGCAGGGACATCAGCATTGCTTGGACGTGTTCGAGCGCTTCCGACAGTGCTGTTCGTGCCTCTGCCAACTCGCTGCCACCCGCTTCTTCGGCGAGCGTTGCGTAGGCTTCACCGAGGATCTCACGCAGCGTCTGACCGCCGTCTCGGCCCACCTTGCGCAGCAGCAGATCGAGCGCCTGAATGTGAGTGGTTCCTTCGTACAGCGAGTCGATTTTCTGATCGCGGATGTACTGCTCGATCGGATAGTCCTCCAGGTATCCCGAGCCACCGAAGCACTGGAGCGACACCGCAAGCAGCTCGTAGGCCTTTTCGGAACAGTAGCCTTTGATGAGCGGCAGGAGCAGATCGTTGCGTCGCTCGACAGCCTGCGCGGCTTGGTGATCGGTCACGGCGAGAACCTCGCGCTGATCTTGGAGCGACGCTGCGTAGAAGCACAGGGCACGCATGCCCTCGGCATGACACTTTTGCACCAGTAGCATTCGCCGTACATCGGGATGAGAGAGGATTGCGACGCGTGGCGAGGCTTTGTCCATCACCCGCAGTAGATCGGGGCCCTGGATGCGTTCCTGTGCGTAAGCAAGCGCGTTCAGGTACGCCGTCGACAGGGTCGCCATCGACTTTACGCCGATCGCCATTCGCGCCTGTTCGATGACGTTGAACATTTGGCGGATGCCATCGTGGACATTGCCAAGCAGCAGGCCTCGCGCCGGGGTCTCATCGCCGAACACCAGCTCACAGGTCGATGAGGCCCGCAGTCCCATTTTGTGCTCGACCTTGGTGGTGCGGACGCCGTTGCGCGCACCGATCGAGCCGTCCTTTTCGACCCAGAACTTGGGAACCAAAAACAGCGAGAGACCCTTGGTGCCCGGAGCTGCCCCCTCAGGGCGCGCCAAGACGAGGTGGATGATGTTTTCGAAGTAGTCGTTGTCACCACCGGTGATGAAGCGCTTGACTCCTTCGATGTGCCACTCGTCGCCGGTGATGTGCTTGGCTTTGCTCTTCCCGGCTCCCACGTCGCTACCAGCGTCGGGCTCGGTGAGTACCATGGTGCAGTTCCAGCGACGGTCGAGAGCTGCGGGAAGGAACCGTGCTCGCTGTTCCGGCGTCGCCAATCGGTCGATGATGCGGAGCATGAACTGCGTGGTCAGATAAAAACCTGCCGCCGCATTGCTACCGGCGAGAAGCTCGTAGCCAGCCCAGTTGAGAGACGGTGGGGCGTTCATTCCACCGAGCGACTCGGGCATCTCGAGCAAGTGATATTCGCGATCGTGGTAGGCGTCGAGAGAAACGCGCAGCTCTTTGGGGAGTCGCACCGCTCCATCGCTACCCAGTTCGACCCCTTGGCGATCGGCGGCTGCAAAGCTGGCTGCCAGTTCGTTTGAGGCGAGCTTTTCAAGCTGGACCAGCGTCTCTTTCGCGGTCGCCGTATCGAGGTTCTGATACGGACCTCGTCCGAGGGTACGGGTGCCGATGTCGTGGAACTCAAACAGGTTGAAAAACAGGTCACGCAGGTTGCTGCGGTAGTGGCTCGGTGCCGTCACGTCTCTCTCCTTGGTTCGGTCGAAAAAATTGGGCCGCAGTCTACTCGCTCACCCATCGTTTTGCATCAGTCCGCGTACGTGGCCGCTGTCGGTGAGGGAGATGTTCCACGCGGCGGGCTTCTGCGGCAGGCCCGGCATGGTGACGATCTCACCGGTGAGCGCGACCAGAAAGCCAGCTCCGGCGGACAGTCGAACTTCGCGTACGGTCAGGGTGTGACCTGTTGGTACGCCAACTCGGCTGGGATCGTCGGATAGTGAGAGCTGGGTTTTGGCGACGCAGATCGGCAGGTTACCGTAGCCCCAGCCGGTCAGTCGCTCGAGGTCTTTGTGGGCGGTCGTGGTCAGCGCTACATCCGCTGCCCCATAGACGGTGCGTGCGACCTTGCCAAGCTTGTCGACGAATGGGTTGTCAAGGTCGTACAAAAATTGTGGCTGTGGGGGAGCTGCGTCGGTGCGTTCGGCGACAGAGGCCACAATCTGTGCCAGGGTTTCTGCCCCAGCTCCACCTTGGGCAAAGGCCGTGGTGCGTGCGACGCTTGCACCCTGCGCGGTCACTGCGGCTTCGAGCTGCTGCAATTCCCGTTCGCTATCGTCGGGAAATACGTTGATGGCGACCACCGCTGGGAGCCCAAAGTGGTGCAGGCTACGCAAGTGCTGTCCCAGGTGCGCCATGCCACGATCGAGCGCCGACGCATCGGGCTTACTCGCGCTGTTCAGTTTGGCGCCTCCGTGTAGCTTGAGAGCCCGTAGTGTTGCTACGAGCACGACCAGCCGAGGCCAGACTCCGAGCTGCCGACACTTTAGATCGAGGAATTTTTCGCCGCCGAGGTCGAATCCAAAGCCAGCCTCGGTAATCAGGTAGTCGGCCATACCCAGCCCGAGTCGCGTTGCCAGCGCCGAGCTGCAGCCGTGAGCGATGTTGGCAAATGGCCCGCAGTGGACCAGCGCCGGTCCACCCTCCAGCGTCTGCACCAAGTTCGGTAACAGCGCATCGCGCAGCACTGCCACCATCGCGCCGGTTGCCTGCAAATCATCGGCGGTGACTGGCTGGCCCGACTCGGTTGCTCCAACGACAATGCGCGACAGTCGCGACTTCAGATCTTCGTAGCTCGTCGATAGCGCCAGTACGGCCATGACCTCGCTGGCTGCGGTGATGTCGAAGCGTGCCTCCCGAGGCGTGCCGTGAGCCTTGCCACCCAAGCCAATCACGCAGCGACGTAAGAATCGGTCATTCATGTCGAGAGCACGGCCCAGTGTGATTTGTCTGCCGTCGAGCTCACCCTTGTCGCCGAAGCGTTGACGATAATAGACGGCGTTGTCGGCCAGCGCTGCGAGCAGGTTATGGGCCGTGGTGATGGCGTGTAGATCCCCGGTGAAGTGCAGGTTGATGTCATCGGCCGGATAGAGCGAGGCGCGTCCTCCGCCTGTCCCACCACCTTTGACGCCGAACACGGGACCAAGAGACGGCTCTCGCAACGCGAGTAGGGCCTGCTTTCCAATCCGCTGTAGACCCATTTGCAGACCCACGGCGGTGGTGGTCTTGCCTTCGCCCGCTGGGGTGGGGTTGATCGCCGAGACCAGGATGAGCCGTCCCTGCCGGGTCGGTGGGCGCGTCAGCAATCGGGGCGACAGCTTCGCCTTGTCGTGGCCATAGGGAATCAGGTCGCTCGGGGACAACCCGAGGTCGGCGGCAACGGCGGTCAGCGGACGAACGTGTGATGTGTCGGTCATGGGTGGTCTTCATCCTCGC
>CALLYL010000034.1 GCA_937859535.1 uncultured Myxococcales bacterium | reverse complement strand
AGTCATTGACCCAGCGACGGGACAGACCTCTTACAGTTTTCCTGAGCCCTGGGAGTTCACCAGGGGCGATCTACCGCGCACCGAGCAAGAGGCGATCGTGACCGTTGTGGACAGACTGTCCAGTCTCCTGGCCGATTCAAACCGCGCACTCATCGAGTGTAACAAGTCTCTACCGGATGTCGTGGCCAAGATGCTGCACGACGTATCCGAGCAAGGCCGGGCCAGCACGGTGTCGGCTACGGAGCAGTCAGCCAAGCTGCTTGCCAGCATGGTTGAGCCGCTGAAAGCGCAGTTGACGTTGATCGATCGGCACAGCTCCAACGAAACCGAGCGGGCGAACAAATCGACGGATGCGGTGATACGGAGCTTGAACGCGGAAAGCAGCGGGGCGAAAGACCCTCGCGGTGAAGAGGAAAAGTTCCTAGATACGATGGAGCGCGGGTGGCGCTTCATCAAGACAGTAACGAGTTAACCGGGGGGGATTCACGAATGGCGTCACCAATGGCATTTGACGAGATCAAGACACTTCCGAAATCAAAATCACTGCTTGGCCATGTTGGCGCAAGTGGCCTTAACGCACTAGGCGGTTTTATGGCCGGTCGTGTGCGCGGGCAGATCGCTACTGCATTTCCTGACTGGAAAGGTGCGGGAACGATTGGCGTTTTCTGCTTCGCTGTCGGGCTGCGAATGTGGGCACAGAGCGAAAAGGGATGGGATCGAGCCATCAAGGAAATCGCCGCAGGGATGGCGGGATTTGTGGGAAATGATCTGTATCTCATCTTGCGCGCGGCGCTGGGCTGGGGGAAGTGGAAGCGAGAGAAACCCTATGCCGCCGATTCGGTGGTTATTCATGAAAAGAAGTATTACAGAGCAAGCAAAGACATTCCGGGTACACCGATAGCGGAGCCAGGCAAAGACAGCCGATGGGTGCTCTTTGAAACTGCGCAAGGATACGATCCTGATCAAGTCGCGTGGGTTGCTCAAGCGCTGGATTCTAACGACGCACTGATCGAGGGAATGGTCAAGGAACAATTGCTAGTGGCCGGGCCAGAGATTGCCGCGATGTCTGGAAAGGACTTCACACAAGCGGAAGCCGATCAACTGTATCTGGGCATGCGCGACAGCCTCAAGTCCGTGATCAAGCGACTGGCAACGGAGTAATCGACCATGCCGGAAAAGCCAGTCTGGGAAACTCTGTCTGTCTATTCTTTGCCGGTGGTATATGGACATCAGCACTCAGGACAGCCGACACAGTGCTTAGACGGGCTTGTTAGGTATGCGGCGGAGATTGCCGATCGCTCTGAGTCTTACGCTTACGACACACCAGCAAAGATCATGCGGTGGCTCTACCGGCAGCCGGTGGTTTTGGATCTTGGGGAAGAACCACACATCGCCGGATGTCATCCGATGCAGCGCTCGCGCATCTGGCCTACCGCCGGTCTGAATTGCTGGGAGGCAGTAGCGCACTTGCTCGGTGTCGCATTTCGATTTGGCTGGCCCATCGAATATCACATTTACGATGCAAGAATCGGAAGATTGCGCCATGTGTTCCCAGCGATAAGGCCGATCGGCTCAAATCGTATGCCGGAACCGTTGGTCATACAGCCACCTTTGAACGGGATCACGTCGTTGTCGCTACAAGCTGCGCAGGCGGACGAGTGGTACAACAAAGCGCTCGGCGCAATCCACTTCGTCGGTGACAAGGTGCTGCGAGTCTTCAATGCAGGAGAACTAGCCGATAGCTTGGCGGACATGGAAGGTGACGAATTGCCGGATTGGGCAAGGACTGCCAAGCAAAAGGAAGCGCGCGCATCTGCCCTGCTCAAACAGGCAGCAGCGGCCAGCAAGGCAAGCGAGAAAGCAGAGAAGGAGGAACCGACACCCAAGAGTGATGACGACATGAAACGGAGAATTGCCAAGCTCACGGCAGAACTAGAAATGCTCAAGACACAAGTGGATAAGGGGGAATCAAGATGAACAATATGTATCTATTGCTCGCTCTGATGGGCGGTGGGGGAAGCGTATCCCCGCAGTTCATCACGGCGCTGCAAGATGCGCAGAAGGATTCGTTCGAGCGCTGGAGCAAGCTGCTCAAAGCGCTGGGGCTGATCATCACGACCGGGATTTTCTACCTGCGCGGCATGCCTGCGCCTGTGGACGCTTCCGGTGCGCCGGTCTTTACCAATGAAGCGCTGAGCAAGCAGATCCAAGCCAGCTTCCAAGAGGGCAAGCGGGAAGCATTCTGGGTCGCGCTGGTCAACAGCGTCGTCGATGCGCTGCTCGAGTTCATGCGTCCGTCGGCGATGCAGCAAGCGCTGATGACAAGCCTTCTGACGAAGGGAGCGACGACCACGACGACGGTGATCAATCAAGGGGCGACGCCAGCGCCGATCGGCACGATTCCATCGCCACCGATGACGACGCTTGTGCAGCGGACCGCCGGGCAAGTGCTGCGCCAAGGAAACTACGGCACGCCGTCGGGCTTTGTGCGTGCTCAGTCGGTGTTTTTCAATCCCTCGACGGGCGAATTGGTTGTGGAGTGATCCATGCCGTCGCCAGTCATTGAGGGCTTGCGTCAACAGTTTTTCGCGTCGCTCGGGATTAGCGAGAACACGCCGATTGCAGACAGCGACGCCGCGAACTTGATTGACCAGTGGGAGCAGTACCTTTTCCTGCGCGCTTCGGGGGGCGGTTCCATGGTCGTGCAAACGCCAGGGTCCGCACCGGGTCGCGGGTCCATTGTGCTGGCTCCGCCGGTCAATCAGAGCGGCGGCGGTAGTTTTCCGGTCGGCTCGTCGGGAGGGGGCAGTTTTCCCGTCGGTACGCGAATCAATCCACCAAACCAGGGCGGAGCGCCGCGATACACGCCGCCCCCTGCCGCTAGGAAGTGAGGGTTTTCATGTCGTCCATCTTTGAAGTCGATAACGTAGTGGTCGGTGGCGGTTCTGTCGGAAGCAGCGCCACTTGCCGGGTAAGTGACTGGACCCAGAACACGAGCTATTCCGACGGCGCGATCGTGGTCTTTAACGGCTCGCAGTACGTCGCCTGCGGTAGCGTTCCCGTCGGTTTGATTCCACCTGTCGAGTATTACACGCCGCTTACACCGGGTCAGCCGCGCTGGCAGCTCGCAGCGCGGGGCCGGTCACTACCGCAAGCCTACTCGGACAATGCAACCTACTACGCAGATCAAGTGGTCACGCATCTTGGTGGAGTGTTCATCCTCGACGCGCCCACGGTCCCCGCAGGCACCCGGCCCGGACGTGACAAGCGCTGGACTCGGCTCTCTGAGACGCTGACGGCGGCAGAAGGGGAACAGATTGCAACCGCCGATCTGACGAACTTTGCGGCATCGGTCACCGCTGCGATCGTGGCAAACAGCGACGAAACCGCTCGAGTGCGTCATCACCGGGTCCGTATGACGATCTCGAATCTTCTCTCTAACGGGCCGCTCTACACCTGCAAGTTTCCGCGTGCGATTCCGTGTGAGGCCCGACCGCAGATCACGATCCAGCCCGAGGATCAGATGGGCTTTTACATGCTGCTGACGGCTTCCGCTGTCATCAGTGGCGGACAGGTGACGGGCTATGTCCTCAACAACCAGGGCGGCGCGGGTCCGTCGACGATCGAGTTCACGGTCTACGTCAAGGAACAGATTGATCAAGTCCGGCAGAGCTAGGACACAAGGAGCAACATCATGCGAGTTATCGATCCACTCGACGGAAAAACCCCCTTTGAATCGGTCCGCGCCGTGGTCCGAAAGTACACCGCGCTGCTTGGCGCAGACGCACTCGCGGCCATCGTGGACATCATCGGGAATCGTCCCGACTTGGCGACGCCAGCGACGACATTGATCATCACGGGAACGGGAACACCGCAGCGCGTGGCGCATGGGCTGAAGGACGCCGACGGCAAGCCCGCCAAGCCGCGAGCGTGGGCGATTCAGCGATGGAAGGCTTGCACTGAAATCGACATCCAAGCCGTCGACGACACCAACATCACCTGCGAGATCACAAACAAGGGTGAAGTCACGATCGCTCTGTTTCTGTAGGGGGCTACCTTGTCGACGCTGTTTGGATTCCTATTCCGTCTGCCTCGGGCTTTTGGGGTGCCGCTCGCAGTGCTTGGCCTCGCACTGCTTGCGCTTCTGCTCGGGCTGCTCATTGCTAGCCTGCCCGTTCTGCTGTGCATCCTGAGTATCCGCAGACGGCTTACAGAGTCCAAGCAGCGTCGGCTGATTCTGGCTGCGCTGCAAACCAAGGGGGGTCTTCATGCGTCCTAACGTCTGGCTCTATGCACAAGCCGCCGTCGCTGTACCGCCGGTCTTGTCGGTTGACATCGTGGGAAAGTGGCCTATCGACAAGATCCGAGAGATTGCCGATAAGCAAATCAAGCTGGCCAAAGAAAGCTTTGAAATCGCGTCCAAAGTCGCATGGTACGAAGGGCTGTATGTTCGATATAAGAGCCATGATCGATGGTCGCCTTATCTCGATAAAATCAAGGCCGCAGAAACCGCGCTCAAGCAAGGCGATGTAGGCGTTACCGAAAGTGACAAGAAAAACGCCTATCTCGAATCGTGGACAAAAGCGCGTTTGGCGTCTGAGGCAATTCACAAAGAGTCGGAGATGGGGCCGACGACTTATGCGACGGTAGCCGTTGATCTCACTAATTCTGCCCAGGATCTAGCAAAGAAAGCCAAGGACGAAATCAAGGACTTGGGAAGCGGTCTGTCTAGCTCTCTCAAGTGGGGTTTGGGTATCGGTGCCGCGCTATTGCTTTTGAGCCAGACACGAAAGCGCTAGCACCATGGACAAAGGAATGCTTATCGCGGGTGGACTGCTCGCTTTCGCACTGCTGAAAAGCAAGAAAACAAGTGAGCCAATCTCAGCAGTGCAAAATCAAAGTGGCATTTGGTTTGATGCACGACTAACCGAGTATCACCCAGACGCGCCACCGGACAAGCAGAAGCTAGAAGGCGGGCCGAACGACCGAAAGAAACACCCTGTCGTTACTGTGCAAGAGCACTTGAGCGACAAGGCGAAATTCCCTTACGTCTCTGTGGCGGGTGATTTGGTGCTCAATGGGGAGCGCGTCAAATATGGAACTCGGATCTATTTTTCGTCATATCCAGATATTGTGTTTCGCATTGTAGATACTGGCGGCAATTTCTTTGGAACGGGCAAGAAGATCAGAGAGCCCGGTTTTGAGCCTTTCGACATTGCGACCAGCTACGGGAGCAAGCTTGGTTTTAGTGGCAAGCACACCAAGTACAGGCTCGACCGATCAGATACGCTGATTGCGTCGTCACCTGTGCGAGTCGCGTAAGGGGGAACACATGGCACGAGTGAGGAAGTTCAACGAACCAGGGGCCAAGGAAGATCGCATTCGCTGGAACAAGAAAGGCACGCGCAAGTGGCTGACCGTCTACACGGTCATGGAATACCACCCGAAGTCC
>CALLYL010000033.1 GCA_937859535.1 uncultured Myxococcales bacterium | reverse complement strand
CGTCACCGCAGCACTTACTCTGTAGCCACCAGTCGGCGCTGTTTGTAGATCCTGCTTCTCCTCAATGGCGAGCCACTCCTAGCAGGACTGCGGTGAGTCCGTGCGGATTGACACAACGAGCGGCCCGAGATCCTCTATGCTGCGCGGCCATGTCGCTTACTCTGGGGCTCGACTTTGGGACGACCAACAGCGCGATCGCCGCCGCCGATGGCACGCAAGTTCGATTGGCTCGATTTCCGATGGGCCCGCTCACCACCGAAACGTTCCGCTCCGTACTGTACTTCGATCCCGAGGAGCTCGGTCCAGATCGCAAGCCCCTGAGCACGGCCGGTCCCGAAGCAATCGAGCACTACCTGTTGGCAGATGGTCAGGGTCGGCTGCTCCAGTCGCTCAAAAGCTACCTCGCGAGCCGTCTGTTTAAGGCGACGCAGGTCTTCGGACACAAGTACACGCTTGAGTCGCTGATCGGGCTCATTGCGCGAGACTTGCACCACGGTGCCATTTCCCAGTTTGGTACGCTGCCGAATCGCGTCGTGGTGGGCCGTCCGGTGCGTTTTGTCGGTTCTCGCGAAGAAGACGGTGAGGCGGCCACTTCCGAAGAAGACGATGTGGAAACGTATGCGCTCGGACGGCTGCAAAAGGCGCTCACCCTCGGTGGTTTTGCAAAGGTGGAGTTCGAATATGAGCCAGTCGCCGCCGCATTTCACTACGAAAGTCGGCTCACCCGCGATGAATTGGTGTTGATTGCGGACTTTGGTGGTGGCACGAGCGACTTCTGTCTCATGAGAGTCGGGCCAGGAGTACGCGCACGCGGTCGTCAGCGCGGCGACATCCTCGGCACGGAAGGTGTGGCGCTGGCTGGTGACTCCTTTGACAGCCGGATCATCCGCCACTTGGTCGCACCGCTTCTCGGACGGGGGTCGCAATATCTAAACCAGGGCAAGCTGATGCCGGTTCCACCGTGGCTGTTTCTGCGTCTCTCGCGCTGGCATCACATGTCGTTTCTCAAGAGCCGCGAGACCATGCAACTGCTTTCCGACATCCAGCGCGGTGCCGAGCAGCCCGACCGCATCGCCGCGCTGATCCATCTCATCGATCGGGATCTGGGCTACCGCTTGTATCAAGCAGTCGAGCGGGCCAAGGTCGCGCTGTCCACCACCGAGCACAGCCGCGTAGTGTTCCGCGATGGACCGATCCAGATCGATGAGCCCCTTACTCGCACCGAGTTCGAGTCATGGATTGCACCCGAGCTTGCCTCAATCGAGCACGCAGTGGATGAACTCCTGACCAAGACTCAGGTGCGCCCTGAACAAGTGGACGCGGTGTTTGTGACGGGTGGCAGCTCGCTTGTCCCCGCTGTCCGCCGCATCTTCATCGGCCGCTTCGGTGAAGAGCGACTCCGCAGCGGTGGCGAGTTGACCTCAGTAGCCAGCGGTCTCGCGTTAAGTGGCCAGTAAGTCTGTAGGCGCGATGGACGACATTTGAAACGTGCTCAGATTCCTCCGCAAGCGACTTCCCGCACACTTCCTACATGTGAAGAGACCTAACGATTTCTCGACGAAAATCCAGCCTGGGATAGTCAGCCGGATAACGTCCTCATTGGAAAAGATGGACGACCTCGGGTGGTCGATTTTGG
>CALLYL010000032.1 GCA_937859535.1 uncultured Myxococcales bacterium | reverse complement strand
CCATCAGGCTGGTGATGCGCGGCATCAGACGGCGACCCTCATCGAGCGAGACATTCGAAGGCAGGGTAAAGGTCAGATACAGCGCACCTTCGTTTAGCTCGGGCAGAAATTCGCTGCCGCGATGGGCCAGGATATAGCCCGCGAGCAGCAGCGATGCGACCGCTGTCCCGATCACCATGAACGGATGCCGCAGTGCGGCTCGCAGCGAGGGGAGGTAGAGCACCTCGGCGGCTTTGAGGACCGGCGACTCATGGTGGGTCGCTCCTTTTCGATAGGCCAGCGTCGCCAGCACCGGCACCAGCGTCACCGAAAACAGCAGGCTCCCCAGCAGCGCAGACACCACCGTGTGGGCCATCGGCGCAAAGATCCGTCCCTCGACCCGCTGGAGCAAAAAGATCGGCAGGTAGGCCGCGCTGATGATGAGCAGCGCGTAGATGGTGGGTCTTGCGACCTGGCGCACCGCCCAGCCAATCCGTTCGTGGATGTCATCGGGCGCGTCTTTGGGTGGATGCTGGAGCGTCGTGACGATGTGCTCGATGATGACGACTGCGCCATCGACGATGACACCGAAGTCGACCGCGCCCATCGACAGCAGGTTGGCCGACATGCCACGGGTATATAAGTAGATAAATGCAGCGCACAGAGACAGCGGGATGGTGCTCGCCACAATCAGTGCCGCTTTGAGATCGAGCAGAAACACCAGCAGCACGATCAGCACCAGCACCGCGCCTTCCACGAGGTTGCGACCAACGGTTTCCAGGGTCTTATTGATCAGCTCGGTGCGGTCGTAAAACGGCCAGACGCGGACGTTTTCGGGCAGGGCGCGACCGTTGATGTCGTCGATCTTGGCGCGCACTCGGGCGAGCACTGCCGATGGGTTTTCGCCGCGTCGCATCAGCACGATCCCTTCCACCGCGTCGGTGTCATGACCTCGGCTGTAGATGCCTTGGCGAGGGGTCCAGCCTTCGTCGACCGAAGCCACGTCTTTGACCAAAATCGGCGTTCCACCACGAGTCGTGACGGCAACCTTGGCGATGTCGAGTGGACTGCCGAACAGGCCCTCGCTGCGGATGATGAGCTGCTCGCTGCCGCGAATCAGCATGCCACCGGAGGCATTGACCGAGGCACCTTGCAGCGCTTCCTCTAGCTCGCGCAGCGTGAGTCCTTTGGCGGCGAGCAGGGCTGGATCGGCGCGGACGTGAATCTCGCGCACCAATCCGCCATAGCTGACGACATCGGCGACGCCATCGACTTGCAGGATGCGCGGCCTGACCACCCAGTCTTGCAGCGTGCGCAAAAGCAGCGGGTCACCTTGAATCGCTTCGCCTTGCTTTCCCAGCGAGCGCAGCGAATAGCGATAGATCTCGCCAATCGGCGTCGACAGCGAGCCAAGCTGGGGCGTCACTCCCGGTGGCAGTTCTGCGAGGCGCAGCCGTTCGAGGGTTTGGCTACGGGCAAACAGCACATCGATGCCATCGCCAAAGGTCAGCGTCACAAACGACAGGCCGAACAGGTTGAGGCTACGCACCTTGACCAGCCCGAAGGTACCGTTTACGGCACGCTCGATCGGAATCGAGACCTGGCGCTCCAGCTCCTCGGCGGGCTGACCGGGATAGATACTGATGATGTTGACCTGGGTGTCGGTCGGATCGGGGAAGGCCTCGATGGTCAGCTCTCGGAACGCAAATACGCCCCAGATCAAGACCAGCAGGGTCGCAATCAGCACTGCGGCACGACTGCGCAGCGCGGCACGAATCAGCGCGGAGAACATGGGTTAGTCCTCCATGTCGATGGCGTTGAGGAGCAGGATGGCACCTCGGGTGACAATGCGGTCGCCGACCTTGAGCCCGGCGCGGATCTCGGTGACGCCGCCGCGCTGACGACCGAGCGTGACCTCGGTGCGGTGAAAGTGTCCGGGGGCGCTTTGCAAAAAGACGACCGAGTCGAGGCCATCGCTGACGATGCTTTGAGACGGTACGCGGAGCACGCTGGGCTTGCCGGTGGGACTTTTGCCAAAGTGAGCCTCGACGAAGGCGTTCGGGCGAAGCCGTCCGCCGGGGTTCTTGGCGCGGATGCGAATCGGAACGGTCTGCCGGTCCATGTCGACGACCTGCGAGATGTTTTCGACCTGACCACTTCCCAGACTGTCGTTGTCGCCGGGAATGCGAATGTCAATCGGATCACCGACGTGAAGGCTTCCAACCTCGGACTGCGCGACGTCCGCCAGCACCAGGACTTCTTCCAGATCGGCGAGTGTGACCACGGGGCGCTCTTTGCCGGGACCGACCTGCTGACCGGGGGCGGCATCGACCTGAATCACCGCACCGGCTCGTGGCGCCAGCAGCCAGTAGCGGTTGTCGGCATCGGGCGCAATCGACATCGACTTGAGCCGCGAGTCGGCGGTCTGTGCCTGCAATTCGGCATCGCGCAGATCGTTTTTGGCGACCAGCAGGTCGTTGGCCGAGGCACCACGCGCATCCACCAGGACTTGCATACGCTCGGCCAGCGCTTTCTTGGTCTGCGACAGCGCCGCCGAAGCTCGCAATTCTCGCAGCAGGGTCGCCATATCACCGGAGCGGATCAGCGCCAGCTTGGTGCCAACCTCGACATGATCACCGAGCTTGACGGCGACGTGATCGATACGACCCTCCATCGGGGCGAAGCTGGGAGCGGTGCGAGATTCGATGGCGGCGATGCGGGCAGTGATCGGCGGCATGGGCAGCGGATCGCCCAAGGTGGCTTCGCCGGTCTCAAACGGGATGGGCTGCGGCACGCCGGGCTTGAGCAGTACGTCGGTCTTGGTCACCGTGAATCCCGCTGGCTCGGCGTTGCGGTGAGCGCCGCCTTTGAACCACAGCGCGGTGCCAAATCCGAGTGCGGTGGTGATGGCTCCCGCCACAAAGCCAAGGACTACACGCTTACTCATCGCTGACTCCTTCTTGGACCAAATCGACGCTCAGGCGGAACAGGTCACCTAGCGTGGTGGCCTCTTGCAGCAGCAGCTCATCGAGCGCACGCTGGGCCTGGTTTAAGTCGGTAAGGGGAACGGCTCGTGCTTCAAATGCCCGTCGGACATCGCGCAAAATGGCCTGACCGCGTGGCAACACCTGTTCTTGCAAGGTGCCGAGACGTTGCCGCTGCGTCATCAGCGCTCGCTTGAGCGAGTCAATCCGCACCTCGGAGGAGCGGATTGTGAGTCGTTTTTGTTCCGCAAAGCGCCGCGCCCGCGACTGTGCTGCCTGTATCCCGCTTTGGCCGTGGTCAATCAGCGCGAGCGGAGTGCTGAGCGATACCGACATCGAGTGTTGCTGGTTTCCTGAAGCGACAAAGCGGTCGTACAGATAGCCAACTCGGATGGTCGGATCGGGAATGCGCTGCGAGTAAGCCTGCCGCTCTTCGGCACAAGCAGCGGCTTGCAGGGCGGTGAGCGCTAGCAGATCGGGACGCGTCTCAATTCGTGGCGGCATCGATTCGGCTCGACTGAACCAGCGGGCCAGGAATCGGCGGGCCTCCGCCTCATCTGGAAACGTCGCGCAGCGGCTCCCGACAAACTGGCCGCACATGGCTTGGGCCGCCAAGATGTCACCTTGGTCTGCGGCAACCTGTTGTTCCAAGCGCAGCAGCTCGATCTCGGCCCGATCGGCATCGAGTGGCGGACCAAAGCCAGTCCTGACCCGATCGCGGGCCAGCGCCAGCGCCGAGCGGGACTGCGTGACCAATCGAACATCTGCGGATTGTCGCAAGCTCGCGATCGCCAGGTCGCCGAGCGATCGGAGCAGCGAGAGCGCTTGAGCCCGCACCGAAGCCCGTCGCTGGGCATCGGCGGCTTCGACCAAGTGACTGGCACGCTCGATGCGCGCCCCGCGCCGGGCCAGGTCGGGATGGATGCTGAGCCCGACGCCGTAGTTGGGAATGTTTTGCAGCGGGTTTGGCAGATCGGACGGGTTCGCGGTGCCGAGCGGAATGGTCCCCACCGCAGCATCGAGCACCGGGTTGTCGATCAGCCGACTCTGTCGGGCATCGGACTGACTCAGATCGACAGCCAAGTGATCTTGCTGGAGCGCGGGCGAGTGATCACGTACCGCACGCGACAGCGCGGCCAGGTCCAGCTCGGCGGAGGGGTGAAACTCTTCACTGGTGGACGGCGGCTCGGCGCGGGCGCGGCAGGGGAGCGTGACAAGGCACCCCACGCTGAGCGCGACAAGAACACCGCGCAGCCGCCCACCACTACGACGCTTAGGATGAATCGTGCAGGA
>CALLYL010000031.1 GCA_937859535.1 uncultured Myxococcales bacterium | reverse complement strand
CACTCCCTTGCCAAATGTGGGCGTTAGGAGCTAATTGATAATTAGATTAGGCGTCTCCGAGCGCGATGTTGGTGGGCGATGACATCATCGCGGTACCGATCGACGTGGTCTTGGGGTTGGCGAAGGTTCCATCGCCATTGCCCGTTAGCAGCGCCACCGTGGAGTCCTTGGATAAGCAGACCAGCAGGTCGAGGTTTCCGTCTGCATTGAAGTCGGTAGCGAGCACGGTGTACGGCCCAGCCCCGGCCGGATAGTCCTTCTTGGTAGCAAAGTTGCCCACCCCGTCGCCAATGAGGACGCTTACACTGGCCGATGATTCGTTGGCGACGACAATGTCGGTCTTGCCATCTTTGTTCACATCGACAAACTGGACATGGCGAGGAACGCTGCCTGCGACGAGCGGAACCGGTGCGTTAAAGGTACCGCCGGCCTTGCCCGTGAGCAGTGTGATGTTGTTGCTACCACTGCCGCTGTTGGCAACGATCATGTCGAGGATGCCATCGCCGCTCACGTCTTTGACGTCGACGCTGAGCGGCAAGTCTCCCGAAGCAACGGGTGTGCGACTGGGGAAGGTGCCGGTCTTGCTGTTGGTCAGCAGGCTCACTCCGGCTGCGTTGGTGAAGTTGGTGACGACGACATCGTTGAAGCCGTCGGCGTTGAGGTCGATCACCTTCAGCCCGTAGGCCGAAGTCCCGGCGGGATACTTGGCCACCGGTAAAAATGTTCCGTCGCCATTTCCAGATAAGGTCAGGATCTGTCCGGTCGAGCTGTTGTCGGTCACAACCAGATCAACCTTGAGGTTGTTTTCCAGCTCGCTCACCGCGATGTTGTACGGCGATCCACCAACGGAGATTTTGGCGGCAGGATCGAAGGTGACGGTGCCGTAGTAGTAGCCAAAGATGGTCCCGCTCATCGCTGCCCGTCCGCCGGGGTTGGTGATGACGACCGTCACCAGTCCTTTGACACCCGGACGGGCTGGCAAGGTGACGACAATCTGGCTCTGGGAGACGGACTTGACGGTTGCGGCTTGGCCATCAATGGTAACGGTCGCTCCAGTGAGGAATCCGCTGCCAGTGAGCGTGATGTCGATGTTGCCCGTCGTGGGGCCTTGAGCCGGGCTGGCACCAGTCAGCGCCAGGTTTGCTGTCATATCACCAGCGGTTCCCGTCATATCTCCGCTGGTGTCTCCCCCATCGCCCACGCCGCCGGAAAGGTCATCAGTGGTAACCATGTCGTTCGGATCGCTGCCATTGGTGTTGTCGTGATTACAGCTAACGACCCCTACCAGAACCGAAGCAGCGCCAAGAAAGCAGAGCCGATGCCAGATTTGCATGAACAGGTACTCCCGCAAGAAGCAAGTTGAATACGAGTAAGTATATGGATGAGTTCGCCGCTGCCCACCCCAAGGACCGGTTTTTCTCGCACGGGCGATGAACAAACCGACCAACGCGGTTGGTTGGCAGCAACAGAGATATCGATTCGCAGGTATTTACAGCGACGAGCTACGGCGAGGAGGGGCCCAGATGAAGCCGTCTTCCTGAAATACTGGGTCGGAAGGCAGTTGCCAGCCATCGCGAGCCCACAGATAGGCGGTGTAAGCGCAGATCAGCGCGTCGAAAATGTGGTCGTTCTTGACGACGAACTCTCGCCACTGACCTGGACCGAAGGCCAGTTCGGGGAGCGCAGCCAGAACCCGTTCGCGGACCGAAGGCCCGTGACCGGAGCGCTTGTAGGTGCGTGCCACTTCTGAGCCCAGCGAGAGCGGGATCGGTTTGCCAGTCAATGAAACGGGTCGACCATGCGCGTCTCGATAGCGGATCGCCGATGCCGGCTGCGGCGGTGCTGGATCGGGAAACAGCAGCGCCAGCGTCGCTTTGGGATAGACCTCAAGCAGGTTGTGATTGAGCTGAAACGAGCGACGCAGGGCCTGGCGTAGATACGCGGCGCGGGCCGTCAGTGGCCCCATTCCTTGGCCGAGCGTCTCTCTCGGCAAAATTCCCTGATCTTGGAGGATCACCTCAGTGGCACGCTGGGTATAGGGTGTGTAGCGAGGCTTGCCAGTTGTCTCGACGGTGCGCTCGCGAAACCAGCGGATCGTGTCGACGGTACATGTCGCAAGCTGCGGACAGGTTGGCAACGTACAGCGTACACAGACCGGCAGCGTCAGCGGTGCGTCGATGGCTACCACCGCATCTGCGCAGTGTTCTTCGATCGAAGTGAGCAAGCGATCATCGAAAAACGGCTTGCCTCCGCCAGTATCGGTGACCATCAGCGGCTTGTCTCCCGAACCGGACAAGCGTAGCCGAACCACTGCCGTGGTCTTGCCTTTGCCACCACCGAGGTCGACGCCAATAAATGTGCGAAATGGCCGCTGCATTTGCATCTAGGAGAACTTACACCCCAAGCATCTAGGGTGACATTTCTTGAAGGACTTGATCGGGTTTAGGTGGTGAGTCGTAACAGGGTGGAGCGGAAGCGGGTAGCGATGGCTTCTTGGGCGAAGTGACGACCGGCACGGACAACCCATTTGCCCGCGACCATCACATCGGAAACGAGGCAACGGCCTGGTCCAAACATCGCGCTGTCGAGCAACGTCGCACCGCTGCGTCCGGATAGCGAGGGCTGGGCATCGTCCAAAATCACCAAGTCCGCGCGAGCACCAGGAAGGATTTGTCCCGTTGGCTGTGCCCCGGCTTGGGCACCACCGCGTGCTGCTGCCTGCCACAGGTGCGTGCCAGTAGAAACACCTTCGCTCGGAGCCAAGACGCAGCGTCGGCCTTGGCTCAGACGCTGGCTGTATTCCAAAAGACGCAGTTCTTCCAGCGCGCAAGTGCCGACGTGGCTATCGGTGCCAATGCCGAACCGTCCATCTGTAGCGAGGAAATCAGCGGCAGCAAAGATGCCATCTCCGAGGTTGGCTTCCGTGCTAGGACACAGTCCAACGGTCGCATGGGTACCGGCTAGCCGCTTGAGTTCGGATGGTTCGCCGTGGGTAGCGTGAATCAAACAGAAGCGTTCGTCGACGGAAATGTTGTCAAGTAGCCAGGCTATCGGGCGCTTTTCAGACCAGGCAAGACAGGCGGACACCTCGGCGGGCTGTTCGGCGATGTGCAGGTGAACCGGGGCACCGCGATCGTGCTGCTCGAGCAGGGCGATCGAGTGACGGAGTGCCTCTGGCGTCACGGCGCGCAGCGAGTGCGGCGCAATCCCAATAGTCACACCGGCACCACGACGGCGATAGAGTTCCGTCAGAACGGTCGCAAACTCGTCATCATCGAGAAAGAAGCGGCGCTGGCGAGGGTTGAGCGGGGCAGCAGCGAAGCCTCCTTGTTGATACAAACTGGCAAGAAGGGTCAGGCCGATCCCGGTCTGCTCAGCGGCTTGAAGGATGCGTAGCGCCAGCTCGGCTGGATTTTGATAGAGCGCTCCGGTGGGATCTCGGTGAAGGTAATGAAATTCGACGACGCCGGTGAATCCGCCGAGGAGTAGCTCGACGTAGAGCTGGGCCGCAATCGCCGCGATATCGTCGGGATTCAGACCTGCCACGAATCGGTACATTACCTCACGCCAGGTCCAAAAACTGTCGGTGAGCGGCCCACGGCGTTCGGCTAGACCGGCCATCGCACGCTGGAACGAATGCGAGTGCAGGTTGACCATCCCCGGCAGCACCACGCCAACACGTTCCGATTCTGGCTCTTCCGTCGCTGCTGGTGTTACCTGGATGAAGGTTCCGTTATCAGCGACCGTCATCAGCACGTTTTTGTGCCAGCCGGTCGGCAAGAGCGCTTCACGGGCAAAATAGCTGCGACGGGTCGACGGACTGTTTGGACTGTTCATGTCAAGGCTCGCACGGTTTGCTTGGCTTGCGTCCGCACCCCGAGCAATGCCCGAGTGCGCGCACTGCGTCAACCGCAACCCATCGTGGTGAGCCAAGACTTCCTTGGTCAGGTCTCCTTGACATACATGCAAGTATCTTGCAAAAAGGGGGAGTTCGTTGCACGAAGGTCGAAACAGCGATGGCGATTCCAGATGAACACGCACTAATGGACGTGGCTCCGACGATAAGGTCGAGCGATGTGGTGCAGCGTGTGCTGACGGCTCTACCGGCGCTCTGCTTTGTTCACTGCGTGGGCTCCGTGGGGCTGGCGCTAGCTCTCCCGACAGCGGCTTCGCTTTGGAGTTCGAGTGATTGGCTCGAATGTCCGCTGTGGCTGGTTTCGATGATCGTCGTGGCTGTGAGGCTGTTCCGTCTCGGAATGACGCAGGGAAAGCTGGCGGCGCTGTTCGTGCTGGCGTTGGCCATGGGCGGGCTCGGCTTGCTGATGGATGTCGAGGCTGCCAAGCGAGTGAGCCTGCTGATTCTTGTAGCGATACAGGTTCTCTCGTGGAGATCGCAGCGTCGGTTGGTGGCCGCACCGATATGTGCTTGCCATGGCCGCCAAATCGATGCCTAGGCTCATCGCATAGCTACTTCGGTCACGCGGATGAGCCAGGGCGTTGCTACGACAGCGACGCCGAAACGAGCAGGGCTGCGGTCGGGGCCCCCTGGCTCACCAGGACACGATTGCGACGCTCGGCAGCGAGCGCCGTGAAGGCTGCTATCTCAGGAGCACGCACTGGCGACGGCATTTGCCCAGAGGCGAGCACGAAGTCGGCGACACCTTGCCCAAGTCGGCGGCAGAGCTTGGCGCAGGTCGAGAGCGCCCGGGCGAGGTGGTTGTTCAGCGACGACAAAATGGTAGGTTTTGAGTTCATGGTCGCTCCTTGCATTGCGATGGGTTACAGCAACCTTTATAGCGCCTGGGTCTGACACCGTCGCTGTTCACTCGGAAGATTTGTGACTGCTTACGGCCAGCTTCGTGATACGATGCGTTAACCCCTCAAAGATTCTCTGGGGGTGCGGGGACGATGGCTAAGCGGCGAGAGTGTCCATCCTGTCGGAACGTCTATCTGGGCGACGACAAGCTCTTCTGTCCGAAGGATGGCACCCGACTGGTTGTACAGGCGGTGCGCGCCAGTGAAGATCCGTGGATCGGACGCGTCATCGCTGGACGATTTGTCCTCGAGCGGCGACTAGGCAAAGGCGGTATGGGCGTCGTTTACTTAGCGAACCACAACGTCCTCAAGCGCCCGTTCGCAGTCAAGCTCCTCCGTCGAGAATTCGTCAGCAATGAGCGTGCGCTGGCTCGTTTCTTTCGCGAAGCCCGGGTCGCGAGCAGCGTCGACCACCCGAACATCGTCAGCATCTACGACTATGGCCAGACCGACAAAGGTGAGCCGTACTTGGTGATGGAATACGTCGAGGGCACACTGCTCTATCAACTCGTGATTGGCAGCCCTACGAAGTGCTTGCATCCACTACATGCCGTCGACATTAGCTTGCAGGTTGCCCGTGCCCTCGAACACGCCCACCAACGAGGGGTGGTCCACCGCGACATCAAGCCTGAGAATATTCTGATCACCACTATCGCTGGGCAGGCGAATTTTGTGAAAGTGCTTGACTTTGGGGTAGCTCGTGTGATCGGTCAACCGCCGCTTACTCGCGTTGGTGAAGAGATCATTGGGACGCCGGAGTTTATTGCCCCAGAGATGATGTCGGCCTCGGGTGAGCTGTCTCCATCGGTGGATCTGTATGCGCTCGGGATCATGCTGCACGATACTGTCGTTGGTGAGCCACCGTGGAAGGGTGATCTCAAAGAGATCCTGCACGGCCACATGAACGCTGTTCCGCCGCGACTTTCGGAACGTCGTCGCGATGCACTGATTCCTCGTGAACTGGATGACTTGACGGCGCAACTGCTGGAAAAGAATCCGCTCAAGCGACCTACTGCATCAGAGGCGGTCGAGATTCTGACGAGGATTCGTGCGCTGATGCCGACGCGTTCAGTGCAGCTTATGAGATCCGAACAGCCTGCGGTCGGTGGGACGGACGCGTTGCTGCGTGGCAAAGAGACAGTGATCTTGCCGAGCACGCAGGGTGCACCAGAACCACTGCGGGCGGAGACGGTGATTTTGCCTCGTGGAGAAGGCACTGCCACGGCGCGTCAAGCAGAGATCGAAGCCATTGATGCCGAGATCGTGACTCTGCTCGCACGATTGTCGACGCTGATTGAGCAGCTTGCGCCCAAACTGTGGGTCGATACGTGGCCAGACAAGCCGCAGATGCTGCGCGAACTGTTGACCGGCAACACCCAAGCACAAGACAAAAGGCAGCGACGAATCAAGCTGCTGACGGAACAAGTGCAGCATCAGCAGACGCGCCTTCAGCATCACAAAAGCGAACTCAGGCAGCAGATATTGGCGCTGAGCGAGCGGCTTCAGCTAGAAACCGAGCTCCCCGAGCTGGAGCGGGCTCGGGTGCAGCGTGCTATCGAGGAAAAAGAGCGATTGTTGGCACAGGTGTTGTTTTCAGCACCGACCTCGCCGGAGCCCGAACTGTATCGGCTGCGACGAGAGCTGAGAGAGTTGGCCGAGCAGGCGCGCACTGGCTGGCCGCAACTGGCGAGGCTACTGCTCGCGGAACCTCGGGCCGAAAATCTTAGCGACCGAGCCACCATTGAGCTGGTGATTGAACAGTTGGCGGCGGCGCAGGCGATGCAGGCGCTGCTTCAGCGACAGAGCGTGGCGGTTTAGGAGCGCGACTCGGGGTGCTCGTCAAAGTAGGCACGGCGGCTCTCGCGAGATATCTCGACCTCAACGGGGCCATTTGATAGTCGGGCCTGGCAGCTAAGTCGAGAGTTTGCGCGGACGTCGAAGGCTTTGTCGAGGATGTCCTCTTCGCGATCTTTTTGCTCGCTCAGCGACGATAAACCGCTACGGACGTAGACGTGACAAGTGGAGCACGCGCAGACGCCGCCACAGGCATAACCGACCTGGGCATGGCTGCGCTTGGCTGCTTCGAGAATGCTGGTTCCCGCTTCAACCTCGATGGTCTTCGGCTTGCCATCGGGGGCAGGGTCGTTCAAAAATGTAACGGTAGGCATGGGCTTACTCAACGAGAGGGGCGGTCTTGGGGACGGCATGTTCGTCGAAGTGCACCGCTTGCTCGACGCTGCCGACGGACTTACCAGTCATGGCGCGACTCAGCCCAAGATTCATGCGGCGCTGCGCAAATTCTTTGCTGGTCACATCTAGCGCGGTGATGCAGTCGGCAATGAGTCGATGATCAACGCCGTTTTTTGCTGCCAGTAAGGCGGTTCGGGCTTCGATGATCGGCTGCCGTTCTTCCTCGCTGAGAATGTGGCCGTCTTGGCTCAGCGCCACATCGAGAGCCTGCAAGATCCGCTCTGCTTCGACTCTTTGTTCGAGGAGTGCGCGCTTACGTAAATCTCCCTCGGCGTGCTCGAAGCTGTCGACGAGCATTTTTTCGATCTGTTCTTCGCTGAGTCCATACGACGGCTTGACGGCGATATGCGCTGCCCGCCCCGACGTCAGCTCACGCGCTCCGACTTGCAGCAGGCCATTTTCGTCGATCAGGAACATCACCTCGAGTCGCGCCATTCCAGCGGCCATCTTGGGGATGCCGGTCAGTTTGAACCGGGCGAGGCTGCGGCACTCGCTGGCGGTCTCGCGTTCGCCCTGGACAACGTGTAAGTCGAAGCCAGTCTGGCCGTCGGCATAGGTCGTAAAAACCTGTTTCGCTCCCGTTGGCACACGGCTGTTGCGCGGGATGATTTTTTCGACAATACCGCCCATGAGCTCCAGACCGAGCGATAGCGGAGCAACATCGATCAGCAGCGCGTCTTGACGTTCGCTGGACAGGATATCGGCCTGGACGGCGGCACCGAGCGCCACCACTTGCTCCGGGTCGAGATCGGACAGCGGTGTCAGTCCAAATAGCTCACCAACGAAGCGGCGAACCGCCGGCACTCGAGTGGCACCCCCAACCAGGATGACGCCAGACAGCTCTTTGGCAGATAGCTCGGCATCCTTCATCGCTCGACGGCATGGACCTGCGGTGCGCTGCAGAATCGGCTCGATGGCCGTTTCAAACTCACCACGGGTGGTCGTGATGGACGCGTTTTCCCAGTCAATGCTCGTCTGTTCCTCGGCGGTCAGCTTGTGCTTAAGCGCTCGTGCGGCATCGAGAAGCTTCCGAGAGCGCGCTGGATTCTGCGCGACCTGCTGTGCGAGCGTGTGACCGGCCGGGTGTTTGGCCAGTAGTACTTCGGCCAGCGCATGATCCATGTCATCGCCGCCGAGCGCCGTATCGCCACAAGTGGCCATCACCGTAAAGATGCCGTCGCACAGATCCAGAATAGAGACATCAAACGTGCCGCCGCCGAGGTCGTAGACCGCGAACTTACCCTCGCGCTTCTTGTCGAGCCCGTAAGCCAGCGCTGCCGCAGTGGGTTCATTGAGCAATCGCAGCACCTGCAGGCCTGCCAGTCGACCTGCATCTTTTGTCGCCTGCCGTTGTGCATCGTCGAAATACGCAGGAACTGTGATGACCACGCCCTCTAGCTCGCCCTCGAGCTGTTCCTCGGCTCGGGTCCGCAACACGCGGAGGATTTCGGCGCTGACTTCTAGCGGAGTGACTGCTCGCTGACCGCCTGGACCAGCGACCAGCAGCCGCACCACGCCATCCTGAAACTGCGATGGATCGGCGAATCGGTACTGACCAAAGCGCTGTGCGGTGCCGTCCTTGGCGATATCGGACGGACCACGACCCATAAATCGCTTCACCGAGGCGATGGTGTCGTGAGGCGCTTCAAAAGCAGTGAGCTTGGCCTCGCGACCGACGATCGGTGCTCCACCTGCTCGATAGCGAACCACCGATGGCAGGAGTGCCTGACCATGTTCATCCAGCAGGCACTGCGGCTCGCCATCACGAACGACTGCGACCAGTGAGTTGGTGGTGCCGAGGTCGATTCCAACGACACGACCTTTGCAGGCTTCCTTGGCCCTGGACTCGCCGGGCTCGGCAATTTGAAACAGGCTCATCGATGCACTCTTGGTCACTCTTGGCTAAGGTTGACGACGGGGATTGTGGCGGCGCAGATGCGGAACGTCGCGAAACCTGGGGCTTATAACACGGCCCTATGATCGGCTTGCTTCTCTTCGTGCTCAGCGATGTCGTCGGCAAAGCGCTGATAATAACGCTGCACAAAGACGATTTCGGTCAGCTCGGCCAGTGCGGCGGGGTCGTGCTGTTCCAACCTAGCAAAGCCCTCGTGGAGCCTCTCGGCCAACTTGTGACGCTCGGCTTCAATCCGAGCCTTGATCGAAGCCATCCGAATCGAATCTTCTTCGACGCGGGCGTCCGCAAGCTCTTCGCGCAGCTCCAGAATTTCCCCGAGAAATTCGGGGTCGAGAGCAGGCCTTTTGCTTTCGTCGCTGACATCAATGCCGTGCAGCTTGAGCAGATACTCCGCTCGTTTGCCGTCGCTGCGCAGCGTTCGATAGGCCTCGTTCAGCTCGGTGGCGCGCTGAAGCACTGCCGCTCGTTCGCTGGCTGGAGCCCGGCTGAATCGGTCAGGATGCCAGTTCCGGGACTTCTCGCGGTAGCGCCGCTCCAGGTCCGTTACATCGACGGCAAACTGTTGCGGTAGCTCCAGAAGTGAAAAGTAGGTCTTAGAACTGGACGCTGTCACCGCAACCACAGCTTCCCTTGGTGTTCGGGTTCTGGAACTTGAAACCATAGCCCATCATGCTCGTCACAAAGTCGAGTTCCGTGCCGTTCAAGTAGACGAGGCTCTTTGGGTCCACGAAGATGCGGACCCCATCGTTGAACTCAAAGACCTTGTCGGTATTGCGTGGCGGTTCATCGGCCCACTCGAACAAATACGAAAAGCCGGTGCAGCCACCACCACGGATGCCGATCCGCAGCCCTTGCGCAGCTTTGCCGTCGGCGGCACGCTTCTCTTGAAGCCGCTTCACCTCTGCGATGGCTTTGCTGGTTGCTTGGATGCCCATCGTCAGCTCGCTTTCTCCGTCTCGCCCGGGCCGACCTTTTTTCGACGGTAATCGGCAATCGCGGCCTTGATCGCATCCTCGGCGAGCACCGAGCAGTGGATCTTGACCGGGGGCAGGTTCAGCTCGTCGGCAATTGACGAATTTTGGATCTTCTCCGCTTCGTCAATCGACATGCCCTTGACCCACTCGGTGACCAGCGAGGAACTGGCAATCGCCGAGCCGCAGCCGAAGGTCTTAAAGCGCGCATCTTGAATGACTCCCTCATCGTCGATCTTGAGCTGGAGCTTCATCACGTCGCCGCACGCTGGGGCCCCAACGAGGCCGGTTCCGACATGCGGATCGTTTTTGTCGAAGCTGCCGACGTTGCGGGGGTTCTCGTAGTGGTCGATGACTTTGTCGCTGTAAGCCATGGTGTTTTCTCTTGGTTTGGGCCGGCCTTAGTGGGCCGCGCTCCATTCGATGCTTTTCAAGTCGACGCCTTCTTGGACCATCTCCC
>CALLYL010000030.1 GCA_937859535.1 uncultured Myxococcales bacterium | reverse complement strand
GGACAGGCAGCGAACGGATATGCATGAGACTCATCATACGATGGCGAGACCTCTGGTACCCAAGGCTTAGGCCTCAAAGACCCACTTCCCTGCGTCAAAAGCCCAAACCGTACGCTACTCGATGCACGGACCGAACGGTTGAAAGGCAGGGCGCAGCGTTCGATACCCAACCCCACTGGGTATCGAACTCAAAACGATCGGTGTCAGATCCCGGTCCTCGGTCTTTGCAAGGCAGAACGAAGCAGTCGACCGCCCTGCCCTCAGTCTCTCGAACGCCGGTCGCTGGATGTGGTTTGCCTTGCGTGGGATTCGAACCATCACGCGCCGTGCGTTCCCCACCGGGTGTACGGTGTGGAACGCTGATACCGAGTTATGTCGAGCGATCTCGGCTCGTGTCGCGCTCGGGACTTGGTAGTCCTTCCCAGAAGGGACGGATGCTTCTACGCTACCGACCATGAACCAGACGCAAGGAAGTGCATTGCTAACGCTTCGCACTTTTTATCACACACTCCGCATCTCGGTTCCGACGGTACTCGATGGCGCGATCGGTAAGACCTCGGCGGCTCGCTGTGATGCTCGGCTGCTCGACTGGGCGCAGACGCTAGTACGGATCACGCGAACCTCGCTGACAGTTACAGGCCACGAGCACTTCCCTACACAGCCGTGCATCGTGATGTCGAACCACCAGAGCTTGTGCGACATTCCACTGCTGTACGCGGCGCTGCCTCCGGGGGTGCGTCTGCGAATGATTGCCAAGGCTGAGTTGTTCAAAGTGCCGCTATGGGGTCGAGCAATGCGTGTGGCCGGCTTCATTCCCATTGTTCGCTCTGACCGGAGCCAAGCGGTGGCCAGCTTGGAAGCAGCAGGGCGAGACATCCGTGCTGGCACGTTTGTGTGGCTGGCCCCAGAGGGAACCCGTAGCAAGACCGGAGCGCTGGGACCGCTGAAGAAGGGCGGTTTCATGTTGGCGCAAGGCACAGGGTTGCCCATTCTGCCCGTGCTCCTCAGGAACACTGGCAAAGTCCTACCACCTACCGGGCTCAGGACATTCTTCGATCAGCAAGCGAGCATCGAGTTTCGGCCAGTCATCCAGACCCAAGACCGAACCATCGACGAAGTAATGGCAGAGGTGCGACGTGCGATCGACCCCGCGACATGAGTTGATTTCGGATCTGGACAGCCTCACCATGGGCCTATGCGGGTAGCGCTCTTTGGGGGCAGCTTTGACCCTCCCCACATCGGTCATCAACTGGCTTGTCTGTATGTGCTGGAGACGTTCCCCATCGACGAACTATGGTTGGTGCCGGTGTTTCGCCACGCTTTTGACAAGCGACTCACTTCTTATCGGCATCGACTCGCCATGTGTGAGCTACTCGCACAATCGCTCAGCCCACGGGTCCGAATCTCAAAGGTAGAAGAAGAGCTAGGCGGGCCCAGCTATACGCTGCACATGGTTCGACGTCTTCGCGAGATGCATCCGGGCGTCGAATTTTCGCTGGTGATTGGCTCGGACCTGCTCAAAGAACGTGAGCGCTGGTATGGATGGCGGGAACTTTCTTCCATGCTGCCGTTTCTGGTGTTGCAGCGGGGCGGTGCCGAGTCCGCTACAGCCACGGATCCATCCGCTTGCGACATCCGTCATCATGAGCCGCTGCGTCTGCCTGAGGTCAGTTCGACCAGCGTGCGGGCTGCGCTGGCTCAAGGTGCCAAGCCGACCGGCTGGCTCAGTCGGTCGATACTCGCCTACATTGAAGCTCAGTCGCTGTATCAAGTCACCGAGGAGGTCCGATCGTGACTACGTCGCTGTTTGCGGATGAACCTGAGTCCAATCCGGAGCGCTCGACCCGTGTGTTGATCGTTGGGGCTGGACCGGTCGGCCAGACTTTGGATCGTGCGCTGTCCCACGTAGGCTTCCGGGTTCGCAGTTGGTCGCGTTCGCACGGGCCACTCTGGGCCGAAGGGTCCACACAAACCGCAGCCGATATCGTCATCTTGGCTGTTCGCGACGATGCCATCAGTCAGGCCGCCGAGTACATCGTTGGTCACGGGGGCGCAGATGCGGGCTCGGTGGTGCTGCACTGTGCGGGTGGCCGGCCACCTTCGCAGGTGCTCAGTGCGATTCGCTCGCAGGTGAAGGGGATTGGGCTGCTTCATCCGCTCCGTTCGTTTGTGCATCGCGGTGCCACCGATGAACTTGATGGCAGCGGTCCCCGTAGCGAGCACGAGATGATAGGAACCGTGATGGCCATCGTGGGCGATGCCGCCGGGATCGCGGCGGGACAGGAGCTGTGCCAAGCGCTGTCGGGTGTGCCGCTCCTGCTGTCGGAAGACAAGCTTCCCATGTACCACGCAGCGGCAGTGTTGGCGGCAGGGCACGTTGCGACGCTACTCGATGTGGCGATCCACCTGCTCAGTCGCGTTGGACTGGCTCGCCAAGATGGCCAGCGAGCGCTGGTCGAGCTGACCCAGTCGGTGCTGCGCAACATCGAGCAGGTTGGGTTACCGCACGCTTTGACAGGACCGGTGGCGCGTGGCGACGCACTGACCGTGGCAAGCCACTTGGATTCACTCAATCGGGTGAGCTGCCAGGTCGGTGACCTGTATCGGGTGGTGGCGGAGTCCTCGCTCGATGTCGCGTACCGCAAGGGGGTGGCTGAGGACTCGGCGTTGGCCGCCGTCGGAGATGTTCTGGCTGCTCGTCGCGTTTGACCTGTCGCTGCTGTGTCTGATAGGGTCGCGCCGTGCCCGTTTCCCCTCGACGCATCGTCATTGCCGATGATGAACCCAGCCTTCGCAAAGTCCTATCGTCCCTACTGCGCCGCGAGGGCTACGAAGTCCTTGAAGCCCGCGATGGAGAAGAAGCGCTCTCATTGCTCAGCAATGAGGTGGCAGTCCTTATCACCGACCTGCGAATGCCCAAGCTCGATGGAATGCACCTATTCCGACGAGCCATTGCCGAATACAGCGACCTCAAGGTAATCATTTTCACCGCCTATGGTCGCATCACGGAGTCGGTCGAGGCGGTCAAACTCGGGGCCTTCGACTTCGTCGAAAAAGGTACCGACAACGAACACATCCTGCAGGTGGTACGCAAAGCAGTTGCCAGCTATGAACTCGACCAGAGAGCGCCCAGACGACCACTCGGTCACATTCCGCCACAGCACGGACGCTACGGACTGGTCGGCACTGCCCCAGCGCTGCAGAAGGTATTTTCGCTGATCGACAAGGTCGCTGATACACCATCGACGGTGCTGATCATCGGAGAGAGCGGCACAGGGAAAGAACTGGTCGCTCGTGCACTGCACGAACACTCCAGCCGTAAGAACGAGTCGTTTATCCGCATTAACTGCGCCGCGATCCCCAAAACGCTCATGGAGTCAGAGCTGTTTGGTTACGAAAAGGGCGCGTTTACTGGTGCTGTGTCGTTGAAGCCGGGACGATTCGAATTGGCGGATCGTGGGACGCTCTTCCTAGATGAAATCGGTGAGCTAGCGCTAGAAATGCAGGTCAAGCTACTGCGCGTGCTCCAAGAGTCCGAGTTCGAGCGCGTGGGCGGCATCAAGACGCTGCGGGTCGATGTCAGGGTGATTGCCGCAACCAACCGCGACCTGGTCAAAGAGGCCGCAGCGGGAAATTTTCGGGAAGAGCTGTATTACCGATTGAACGTGGTGCCCATCCAGCTACCGCCCTTGCGGGAAAGACGAGAGGACATCCCACTGCTGGTGTCACATTTCCTGCTTCGCTTCAACGAGCGGCTCCGCAAGTCAGTGTCGGGGCTGACAGATGAGGCCATGGCGGTGCTACTGCGATATCCCTTCCCGGGCAATATTCGCGAGCTAGAGAACATCATCGAACGGAGCGTGGTTCTCACCGAGTCCACCGTGATTGATGCTCGGGAACTGCCGCCCAATGTCTCGCAGCCAACCGGAGCTGCATCGACCGCCCATCGATCGCAGCCGATGCCTGTGACTCCAAGCAGTCGACCACCGGCTAGCTCGCTCAAAGAAATTGTTCGTCAAGAGACAGAGCGAGTGGAGCGCGAGATGATCCAGCGAGCATTGAGCGAAACCCAAGGCAACGTCACTCAAGCGGCCAAGCAGCTTGGAATCAGCCGCAAGAGCCTGCAAATCAAGATGAAAGAGCTGCGACTACGCGAGGCGGACTAGTGGATGCAAATCGCTGCACGACGTAAGCCCGCTGGCACCAGTCTGCACGTGGCACTATTCGGTCGGAGCAAAGGCTCGCAGCGGCACTTGAACTGGCGATGGTAGGTTGGTCCGAGGCGCGGGCAGTGGGGTTTGCTCCTCGGTGATTTCGAGGAGTTGCGGCACCCGACGCGGCTTTTGCTGCATCCGTTCCCGTAGCTTTTGATATGGCTGATCCGTCGTCGGATGAAACGTTTGGAGGTCAGGGTGCACTTGCCCCTTGAAGGTTGAAAGTGCTTCGCGAACTCTCTGCACCTCGGCTGGATCCGTGGCGCGATTCATCAGCACTACCGTGGGACGCGGAAGCTGTTCGCTGCGATACAACATCCGCAGGTTCGACGGACGCATGGTCGCCACATTGTCTTCATAAAGCAGCACGGCCTGGGCCTTTTGGACCGACAAGAGGCTGAGCGCGGAAGCGACGTCACGTGCCGGAGTAAGCATGTCTTTCCCAATCGAAAGCTCGCCCTCGAAGACAAAGTTCTCAAGAAATGACTGGGCGGGCTCCAGCGAGGATGCAAACACCAACCCCCCCCGCTTCAAGTCCGGCAAGCTTCGCACCGTGGGGGTGGCCAGCAGAGCCAGCCGGGTATCGCTGCCACTGCCTGCTGCGGCAATGGGCAGCAGCTTCGACAAGTTGGCTGCGACGTAAGGCGATTCGGTGAGCACCATTGCAATCCGTCCAGACTCGGACTCCATCGACTCAGCCGAAACGTAGACTCGTGCACTCAGGTGGTATTTTTCGCCAAGCTTTTTGAACAGATGCGTCGCCACCTCGCTGCCGAGATCGAGCTTGCGTTCGAGTTGGGTGAAGTAAACGCCTGGCAAATAGATCGCAAGGACTCGTTCCGGTGCCGCTGCTCTCGTCACTGCGGAGTGACCCAGTACCATCAGCAGCACGAGCCAGCGTAGAGCGCTCATGGCTGCCTCCGACCGGGGCGTTTGCCGGGCTTCACTGTCGGGTCTGCGGTGGGTTCACTGTTAGGCGCTGCTCCTTCGTAAAACCGAGCCATCGAATCGACCCATTCCCGAAGCTGTGCGACCTGGGGGAGCGGTGGATTTTGAGTCACAGCAACTTGCAGATAGCGACGGTAATGTTCCAGCGCTCCCCGTGGATCGCCCTGCCCTTCGAGCAACGCTCCTTGAGCGACCAGAGCGTCGGGGAGCTGCTGCCCATCGATCTTCGCGAGCAACCCTTTTGCTTCCTCGTACCGCGCCCTCATGATCGATAGGACTGCTTGGTTGTAGAGCACGTGAAGTTGGTGCTGCGGATTGCTCGCTTGGGCCTGCTGTAGCGCCGTTCGCAGCAGGGAGCTGGCCTTGTCGAGATCCCCCTTGGAAACATACTCGACGGCTTTGTTGTTATAAGCCGCAGTCATGCTGCCATGCAGCACTCGTACCTGATCCGGTGACAACGAGGACAGCGCCTGCTGCGCAAACGTGCTGCCCTGGTAATAGTCGCCAACTCGTAGCGAAACGCGTGCTTGGAGGTGCGGCAGTCCTCCTTTGCCCATCACCTGTTCGAGAGACGCCACATCGAAGAGCTGCGCCACTTCCATTAGCAGCTTCGCCGCAACATCGACCTGACCGTTGCCCAGCAGTGCGAGTACCTGCCACAGCTTGGCTTCGGCGCGCTGGACCGGAAGGACTGCCGGCCCACCACGCAGTACCCCTTGGGTCACAAACATGACCGACGGGAAGCTAGGCATGGTTCCCGCTGGCATCGCGCCAAACAGCATTCGCGCTGACACCAGCCCGGATTGCGCTTTGATCTGCTGAGATAACTCGTCGGTACCATCTAGGTAGCGCTGCGCCAGCCGTGGCTGCTGCATCGTGAGATAGCACTGGGCAATCTCTTGTCGGAGCGACAGCTTCAGCGCTTGGTTCACCGGTGCGTTCGACGTCAGACCTTCGGCCTTTTGCAGCACCAGCAGCGCATCTTGGGGCTGTCCGGCATCCCTCAGTGCTCGACCATACGCCCCGAGGAATCGCGGCTCTCCGGCCCCGTCCTTGAGATAGTTTTGTAGCGTCTGGAGCGCATCCTGCGGCTGCCCCGCCCCAATCTGCCCAAGAGCCAGCGCTTGCGCGGTCGCCAGGCTTGGTGCCATCCGATGAGCTTCCAGGAGGTCTGGTAGTCCCAGGTTCGACGGCTGCGTTGTGGTCGGCAGCTTCGACAGGCCACGCCGCATCAGCGCACCCGCCAGTTTCCCTTGCAGCGAGGATAGACCCGGATATCGTGCCTGCACGCCCTTATACGTCTGCATGGCCGGATCGAACTTGTTGTTTTTGAGCTGTAGATCGAGCCTCAAAAACAGCGCTTTTTGCGCCCAGCCATCGGATGGACCCAGTCCGCCATCAGCGCCTAGTAGCGGCTCCGTACAGCGTTCGATTTCCGTGACAGCCTGCGCGCCTTGACCGGCTTGGTCACGAAGCTGCGCCAACTCCGCGCAGACCCGCAGGTTGTTCGGCTGAAGCTGAAGCGCCTTGCCAAGCGCGGCCAACGCCGCAGGCGTATCTGGAGGTACCTTGCGCAGGTAGAGTTGGCCCAGCATGGACAAAGCCTCGGGTGAGTCGCCTGCGTGCTCGAGCTGTTCAATGCCCGACAGAAGTTGTCCACTGTCAGCCAGGGCTTGTCCGAGCGCCGCCAAGGCCCGGCCATCTTTGGGAAGCAGTGTGAGATAACGGCGAAGCGTTGTCACGGCATCGGCATGCTTGCCATTCGCGAGCTGGGCCTGGCCAAGCAGAAGCAGCGCCTCGGAGTCGCTCGGCCTTGCCTTGAGCAGGTCGGTCAGGCTGCCAACCGCCTCGGTGCCACGATTCTTCGACAAGAGAAGTCGAGCATGGAGCTTGCGCATGGCCACGCCGTCTGTGCCAGGGAATCGACCCTCGAGTGGTAGTTTTGGCAAAACCAGCGTTAGCAACATCAGCGCCTGGTCACTCTGGCCGTCCTCGGCTAGCAGCTCTGCATACAGCGCCGTGACTTCGGGTTCGTTCGGAAAGGCCTTTCGCAGCTCCTCAGCCTGCATGATGGCCTTGCTCCGTCGGTTCATCGCCCGCAGCGCCCGCACCACTTGAATACGCACGGAGAGATCATTGACGCCGCTGCGCACTTGCTGGGTCAGCAGTGCGTACGCGACCGCTGGGTGCCCGCGACGAATATGGATATCGGCAAGCGGTGCGTAGAGGTCCGTTCTCATCGCATTGACGCGCATCACCTGCTGGAATCCGGCGGTAGCAACGTCCCACTCTCGGCCTGCGGATTCGAGGTCACCGCGCTCGGCCAGCGAGTTGCCGCGCTGATAGGCCGCCTGTGCATCGGTCAGTGTGCGCCATTCCTGCTCGATGGAGGACGACTGCGCCATCGCTACCGGCGGGACCAGTATCGCCCATGAGGTCAATAGGGCCATGAGCCCACAAAGCGTCGCACGCATCGCGCTATCCAACCGTTGCCAGGGTCACGAGGGATGCCGCCAGTCTCACGGCCTGCGTCGCCAGCACAATGACTGCCGAGAGGTGCTGAAGGTCGCGCAGGCTATCACGAAGCTCTTGGTTTGCCCGATTGAGATCGTCGTAGACTGCCCGCACCACCGAGTTGTCATCGCAGAGTCTGGTCGCGACGCCACGCCAGTACGCATCACGAGCTGCCGCATGCAAGTTACGGAGCTGACTCTTTTCCTCTCCGCTGTGACACGCGGCATAGAGATCATCGAAGTGATTATCGAGCACTTGGTAGGCGCTTTCGATGGCCGCTAAAAACGTTTGATGAACGTCAGGCTGAGACATAGCTGTTCTCACAGGAAGGCGACGGCATGGGCAAATCAGTAGGTGTTGAGTGCGCCCGGCCCGGCTCCTGTCCGTCCAGCCGTTAAGTCGGCTTGGGCATCGGCCAAAACGGTCTGAGGATTCCCAAGTCCCGTCGCGATCCGACTCAGCGTAGGCAGAAAGTCCGCCGCAGTTTTCACCGTGATTCGGAAGTAGGTCTGGATTTCCTCGGGGAGGACTCCACCCCGTGGCTGAAGCGGCAACGTGGTGCGGAAACCAACGCGACGATGTTCGTAAGCGATTTCAAAACCGGCCACCACCAACGCAGGGTTGAGTCGGCATAGCGCAGCTTCCATCGCTGGCATTCGCTCGATTGGCACCTCGAACGTGAGTGGCTGGATGATTTGGACCACCCCAGCGTCTGTTTGCCAGCGAATCAGCAACACCGAATCCAACGGGCCTCTTTGCGTCGGAATGACCACTTCGGACGTCTCCAGGTTGCCTTCGTGGGGGACGCCGTCGTTCTTGAGCAAGGCAAGCAAGTCCGAAAAGCTGCTCACAAGCTGGGTGTTATCGCTCATCTTCGAACACAGTCCTCTCCAGGCGCCCCACGAGCCAGTGCGCCACCAAGCGGTCGGTTTCTCGGCAGCTTATCACCAAGCTCTCGCTCTCCACTAGCGAGAATCGGCTCGGACTTCCCGATCCCAGCTCCTGCTTGTTCCGGGCAGCGCTGGATCGACGCCTTCTAGCTTGAGCAAGGCGGCTTTTTTGGCCAATCCGAAGGCAAAGCCGTGCAAAGAGCCATCTCGACCGAGTACGCGATGACACGGGATAATCAGCGCAATGGGGTTTTTACCCACCGCCTGCCCGACAGCACGTGAGGCCAGCGGTCGTCCCACAAGGCGAGCGACGTCACCATAGGTCGTGGTCTGCCCAGGCTTTACCCGGAGCAGCTCTTCGTAGACAGCGTGGTGAAACGGCGTGCGGGCCAGTCGAAAATCGACCGGAATGGCTAGCGAGCGTGACTTGCCGTGCAGATAGCGTCGCAAATCGCCTAGCCATGCCGACAGCGGCTCACCGAGCTGCTGATCGGACGATGATTCGACTCCCTCTACCAATTCGTGCAGCGAGCCAATCAGCTCGGCGCGGCGGTCTGCCGAAAAGCACATCAGTGCCTCCGCTGGAGGGGCAAACGTAAGCAGACAGACTCCACTCGGACTGGCTACCCCACACAGTCGCCCGAGCGGACTGGGCAAAGCGAAAGCAATCAGTGCAGCGCTGGATTCGTCGGACACACGGTGGATAGGTTGGGCATGCATGCGGCCAAGCATTGCGGAACGATGGAGTGAAAGACAGCGCAAAAGCCCGAGAAAAGCTGGTAAAATGGCCGCTCGAATGCTTTTTGTCACAAGCTCGTTTTGCAATAGAGGGAGCAGCTTCCGATGGCGAAAGAGGCCATGATTCCCCGGGCCCACCGCACGACGGTGAATGCCGAGTTCGAGGCGGTTGATGCGCACCTTAGCGAATACGTCGTCAACGTGTCGCGAACAGGTGCATTTATCCGCTCGAAAGATCCGCTGCCCGTGGGGACGCGTGTAAACCTCCGGTTTTCGATCTTGCTCGATGAAATCGAGATCGTGGAGGGCGTTGCTGAGGTTGTTCGGGTGCAGTCCAGTCCGTCGGGCATGGGCGTGGTGTTTCGACGACTCAGTGAAGCATCCGCACGGCTGCTCGAGCGCCTTGAACAGAGCGGTACGGCTCCACGCTAAGAGGTCACGCTGTTGCGGACCGAACTGCTCGTGCTGTGGCCTCTATTCCTTGGCGGCTGCATGTCGGGCCGAACCGCTCTTTCGGCAGCAGTGGTCGTTTTAACGGTGGTGGTGGTCGGGCTGTGGGCGTCCAGACGCCGCAGTCGATCATCGCTGTCGGGTATCAACGGAGCAGCCGGGCCCGTCGCAGGAGTTGGCCATGCCAACCTGTCTTCATCGGGCATGGTGCCCACGCTGCGCCTGCCTCAGCCGACAGAGAAGCTGCCGCAGCTGCTCTTGGCATTAGAGGACGCACGAGCTCGTCACGATATCAGTGAGGAGTGCGATCTGTTGCTCGATCTGGCGCGAGCGTATTCGGACGCTTCCGACTATCCCTGCGCGGTTGATAACCTTGATAGCTGTCTGAAACAGAGCAGCGAGCACATCGATGAGTCATTCGCAGCTCAGGCGCACCTGGAAGCCGCGTATGTGCACCTGAAAGCCAAGCGGCTCGATCGAGCCGTGCAATCATGTGAGGCTGCGCTCACATTGGCGACGAAGACCAATCGCCAGTCGTTGACCGTACTGGCGCTGGATCGATTGTCCGACGTCTGGGCCCTGTCTGGACAGTTGAACGAAGCGATCAGCAACGCAGAGCGAAGGCTGGCTGCCACCGACGCTCTCGATGAGGCGCAAGTGCCAGCGCTACTGAGGCTGGCCGAGTTGCAGTTGTCCGCTCGTCGTTATCCCGAGAGCCGCGAGCTATTCGAAAGAGCGTTGGCGGCCGCCAATCGTACCGAACAGGAGCGCGACGAGAGTTGGGTCTTGGCCCGGATGGCCCGAGCCTCGTTGCTGATGGGCGAACCGAAGCGGACCATTGAGCTGTTGACGCCGCGATTGGAACAAGTGCTGAGCTGGAGCGAGATGTTCGACAGTGCGAGAGTCCTATCGGTGCTTGGGGAGTCGTATCTGGAAGTCGGGCAGGCAGACAATGCGGTGACGGCGTTCACTCTCCATCGCAGCCTGCTACGGCACCAAAACGATGACCGGGTGAGACTGCTGGCTCACCTGGCGATTGCTCACCGTCAGATCGGCAAGACGGCAGACGCGATGGCGTGTTTCCGAGAATGCGACGCGCTTTCCAGCAAGCTGGGGCCGGCAAGCTTGTCGACGCTGGTCGTGCTAAGCCAGGCCTACCTAGAGGCCGGAGAGGCGCAGGCCGCCATGTTCACCGCGCAGCTAGCCATCGATCTGGTGCGCAGCGCAGCCCCTGGCATCTTGCTGGTCGATGGAGAGAGCTGGGCACTACTCGCGCTGGGTCGAGCCCAACTACAGCTTGCTCAAGTCGAACGAGCAGCGGCGAGTCTAAGCCGAGCGCTCGCGCAACTGGCGGTGCCGCACGATCGTCGCTTGCTATCGCTGATTCATGCCGAGCTAGCGAAAGTGATGGACAAGCTGGACCAGCCACAAGCGGCCCAGGAATCGCGGCGAGTCCACGCAGCGTACCTGGCGGAGATTGGGTACCAGGGGCATTAGGCCCGCAACTTCGCCAACTCGACGAGTACACACGGGCCCCCTGCGATGACTTGCAGGCCAGCTTGTTCAGCGCGGGCAATGGCGGCTTGGCTCTCGGCACCTGGCTGCATCCACACCCAGCGCACCCCGGTGGCAATCGCTTCTTCGACGATACGTTCCGTGATCGAAGGTGGAGTGACCACTGAGAGAGCCACCACTTGGCCGGGAATCTCCCGGATGGAAGCAAATGCAGGCTGACCGGCAATCTCGGGCGTGCGCGGGTTCAGCGGATGCACCCTGCGGCCCGAGTTCTTGAGCGCCACGAAACAACGATAGCCAAACTTGTCGGGATCGTTACTTGCGCCAGCCACCGCAAACAGCGGAGCAGCGAGGAATGCGGCAATCTTGTCCTGGGTCGTCATGTGTCTTGTCTAACCAATGCGATCATATCGCGCACCGCTTGGTCCATGCCCACAAGGACAGCCCTGGCGATGATGGCGTGGCCGATGTTTAGTTCCTCGACTCCGGCGATCCTCGCGACGGGCACGACGTTGGGATAGTCGAGTCCATGTCCCGCAGCGACGTGCATGCCTAGTCGAATCGCATCCTCGGTTGCTTGCGCCAGACGCTCCAGTTCGCGAGCCGAGTGCGTAGAGTGACCCGACTTGAGTGTCTCCTCGCAGTACTGTCCGGTATGAAGCTCGATGCGTGGCACCTTAAGTTGTGCGGCGGCCCGAACTTGGCTCAGATCGGGCGCAATGAACAGGCTCACCGCAATGCGGGCATCGTGAAGCGCCGCCACCGCTTCTTGCACGACCAGTCGCGCCGATCCGGCTACATCAAGTCCACCTTCCGTGGTGCGTTCCTCACGACGCTCCGGGACCAACGTGACAATATCGGGCCGCAGCGCGATCGCCTTGTCGACCATCTCGGGCGTTGCCGCCATCTCCAGGTTCAGCACGCCACGCACCGTTTTGCGTAGTAGATCGACGTCACGGTCTTGGATGTGCCTGCGGTCCTCACGCAGGTGAACGGTAATGCCATCGGCCCCGGCTAACTCACACAGTGAAGCAGCCCAGACCGGATCGGGATAACTCACGCCGCGTGTCTGCCTAAGCGTCGCGACGTGATCGATGTTGACGTGAAGTGCAATACCCATCGGCTCACTCGCTCTTACATGTCCGTGCCCATGTCAAACTTCATGCCTGCGCAGATGCCAAACAGGCACGGCAGCGGGATTCCCAAGAGATCCTTGCAGGCGTTGGTGCAGCGTCCACAGTTGTCGCGATCGTTGAGCAGGTTGACACACTTGCCATCACAACAAGTCTCCCCTGCCACGCAACCAATGCACTCACCCTCGCACAGACCGTTTTTGCATGCCTTGCCGGGCTTGCACGCCTTGCCGCACATGCCGCAGTTGTTCGCATCGTTCTGGTTATCGCTGCAGACCGCGCCACAGCAAACCTGACCGGCCTTACACGAGATCCCAGAGGGGCCGCACTTGCACTGACCGCTCTCGCACAGCTCGCCCTTTTTGCATGCCACACCGCAGCCGCCGCAGTTCTGCACGTCCGACGCGACGTCGTGACAGCCATCGCTGCAGCACGCCGAGCTGGCCGGGCACGTTGCAACCCTTCCACCGCCGAGGCAGACGCAGTTTCCGTTATTGCAAGACTCTCGTGTCCGACAACTCTTGCCGCAACCACCACAGTTGTCGGTGCTGGCAGTGATGTCGACACAGGGCTCGCCACCGCAGCAAATTGCCGCCGGATTTTCGCACTTCATCGAGGCACACGCCGGTGAAAGTGCCATGTCTCCCTTGTTGTCGCTTGGCGGCGGCATGTTCGTTCCACCCTTGCTCGAGCAACCGGAGAGAATCGCAGAGACGAGCAGCATCATGCTCGCCAGCCGCACTACCGAACCCAAGACCGACTTTGCCATCACTACCTTGCTCCTTGACCACTTGCGCTCGCTATCGGGGTCCGAAAAAAGGTCCGGCCACCGTCGAGCTGCCAAGCCTACGAACGAGTGCGGAAATTAGTAAGCTCACGCCTCTGCTGTCAACGGCCACGCACGTCCGCTCGCAAATAGGCATCGGAAATCCTTCAATTGGCTGCACGGAAGTCCTATGCTCAGCGTCGTGAACGCAAAACTATTGATCGTGCTGCACTTATTGGGTGCCTGTATTTGGACAGGTGGACATCTCGTCTTGGCACTTGCGGTCCTGCCGCGGGCGCTGCAAGACCGCAGCCCTGACGTCATCCGTGAGTTTGAGAGCGGATTCGAGAGGCTGGGGATTCCAGCGCTGCTGGTTCAGGTGTTGACCGGGGTGCTGCTGACCAGTCGCTTCTTTCCTGACCTGCGCCGATTGTTGGCGTTCGACTCGCCTGTTGCGACTTACGTCGTGGCCAAGCTGGGCCTTTTGCTGCTGACGGTGATGTTGGCGCTCCATGCCCGGCTGCGAATCATTCCGACGCTAAGTCGCGAGACGCTACCCAAGCTGGCCTGGCACATCCGAGCGGTAACCCTGACGGCGGTGTTATTCGTCGTGTTCGGCGCAGGAATTCATTTCGGCGGCTGGTAACTCACCCACGCTCATCGCGCAGAAAGCGAGCTACTTGCGCTCGGTCCGGGCAGCCTCGTCGTCCGATATCTCTGCACTTGAGAGCCGCCGCCGCACTTGCAAATCGCACCGCTGACCGTAGCGAAGCCTCTTCATCGTGCTGTCCCGCGTCTGCCGCATCGAGCAATCCAACGATCAATGCTGCATGAAAGGTATCACCGCAGGCCGTGGTATCGACGATCTGCGGGGGGACAAACGCTGACAATCGTTCAACCGAAGAACCGGTGACCAGCCAACAGCCACGCTCGCCGTGAGTCACGATCACCCGGCCCATCGTTCTTTTCGAAAGTTCCACTGCCGCCGCTTCAGGATCACCCAAGCCAGTCAGCAGCGAGGGAAAGCGCTCTGATACGACGCAAAGATCCGACAGCGCGATAAGTTCGCTGGCGAGGGGTCCGGGCCGGTCGAGATCAATGGATACCAGCAAGCCACTTTCGCGAGCCCGCGTCGCCGAACGCACCGATGTTTCGGGAAAAAACAGATCGCAGTGAAGCACACGACAACTCTGAATGAGCTCGACGGGCACATGGTCTGGCGGAAGACACAACGCCCGATCCCGCCACTCGATAATGGAACGCTCGCCGGACTCGCCCGACAGAATCAGCGCTGTACGAGTCTGGGTGCCAAGGCAGCGACGAACGCTAGCTGTTTCGACTCGATCGGCGGCTAGCTCCGCCAGCAGCGCTTGACCGGCACCATCCATCCCGACCGCTCCGACAAACCGAACTCGTCGACCCAGCCTCGCTGCGGCAGCACAAGCCGTCGCAACTTGCCCACCGCCAAGCACTTCATGGGCCGTCGCTGAGGTTTTATCGGGAAGCGGTTCGCCTAGCCGAAGCGGTATCTGATAGACGAGATCAAGTGAACACTCGCCTACGCCGAGTAGATCAAACGGCCGACCAGCACTCCGTCGCAGCGTGTCGAGCAAGGCGGTCATTGAAGGCTAATGCTCATCGCAGAACTACTTTATCTGCTGCAACTCGTAAGCACCGATGTCGTAGCTTTTTCCGCTGGGCCGAGTGAGGTATTTCAAATCAAGCTGAGGATAGATTTCGCCCACCGGCTGTGTAACCTGGTCAATGCAGCACGCACGATTGGCGGCGCTGTCGCTGAGCGCGAAGTTAGCATCGAATTCGGGGTTGTTCTTGCGCAAGCCTTGCTCTGCACAGGAATCGGCGCTCCCCACTACGGTATCGGCAAAGGCACAGCCATCGGCATAACTGATCTGTGAGGCTGCGACCGTCGAGTTGCCAAAGAAGATGTTATTGTTGACAATCGACTTCGACATCAAGAGCGGTCGACACTGAATGCCTCCAACTCGCGCACTCGGCTGACGGCCATTGTAGGCAATGGTGTTGAAGCGAATCAGCACCCTTGGACTCAACGAGCTGAGCAGATCGACAGCCGTGCTGATGTTGCCCGCAATCAGGTTGTTCTCGATGTTGTAGCCCGTTTTGGTATTTTGTCCCTTGTCCGAGATGCTAATGCCGCCACCGTGAGCCGGTGCCATTGATGGTGTTACCGCCTCACTCAGCTGACTCACGCCAATGATGTTCTGTTCGATGCGGGTGCTGCAGTCGTTCAGCGAGATCGCGGGCTTTTGCGCACCCAGGAAAGCTGGTGTCGTCGATCCTCGCAGGATGCTGCGCCAAAACCACAGTCCAGCCACTTTATCAATACCGTTACCCGTACACATCAGCGCGATGGTGTCGACGTTTTGCTCGGTCATGTCGAGCTGCTCGATGGTGAGCCTCCCGGTATCACGAACATCAAACAATAGGCCACGCCCTTTCATTGTTGCCATTGTTGGATAGCTCTTACCGGGTGCTCCAATAAATGAAAAGTTGCCGTATGAGATGGGTGCGTTCACCGGGTCGTAGTTCGCTCCCAAAACGCGGATGTAGCGGCGGCCGGTATCGCGGGCCAACGTAAACGCTCTGGTCAGGTTGCATACAGGCTCGCTGAAGCGGAATCCGAATGCAGGGTCTGTGTCACTGCATCCAGCATTTGCGTTGTGCGCATAGACCACGCGTCCCGTCGAACCGGGGCCATTCCAGGCACAGCTTCCGGCGCGGCCTTCGGGCAAGTCACCTTCGCGGATGCAGACCATTGAATCAGTACAAGTAACGCCGCCTTCGCAGTTGAGCGTTCCCTCGCAGTCGTTGTGCTCACGGCATGCTCTGCAACTGGTCCGATCACAAATCGGACGCTCAGAAGGGCAGTCCTGGTTCGTCTGGCACTCGATACACTGCGCCACGCCGCTCACTTCAATGCACTGGGTCTTGCCCCCCAGACCGATCGATTCGCAAGACTTGTCCGATAGATCGCCAACCCGACAAGCAACGCACTTGTTCACGGTCGTATCGCAGCGGCTAGCCGTCGGAGAGGTGCAGTCCGAATCGAAAAAGCAGGTGCCGATCGGGAACGGGACACAGGTGTGCTTGCTCGGATGGCAAACCTGCATCGGCGAGTCGCTGCCCTCCTGAACGCACTCGGCATTGGAAGAGCAGTAGAGCGGGTCCACAACGATGCAGCTTGCGGTGAAGGAGACGGTAAAGCCGACCAGTCCACAAAAGAGAAGCCAGCCTACCCGCCCCGACGCAGAACGCAGCCATGCTCGACACCGGGAATACGAGTACATTTGTTGCGATGCTATCATGACTTTCTTTGAGTCCCCAGCAGCGAAGGGGTCGTCTGGACCTTCCAAGTGCGTTCGGCAGCGCGCCGGGACGTTCGCTCGGGATGAGACCTGTAAGTGGCCATAAGTCAGCGATTTTTTTGGCAAAATCCGACCTCGCGTGTGGACGCGATTTCGGATTATGCTGGGTGAAGAGATCTGCGAGACCACACTGCTCATGTACCAAGCCCCAGAGAACCCGATCCCGCAAAGCAGACACTGCCATAGGTCATCGAGTTGGCTTGTACTGTGCTTGCTGCTTTCCGTGCTACTGGCGCGGCAGGCATTTGCCGAGGGAGAGGAGCCGCTGTTATGGTTGGCCGTGCAGCGTGGGTTGGCTCTTGATCGGGTCGCCAGCGAGCTAGTCCGAGAGCAACTTGTCAGCCGCAAGGACTTCAAGATCGTTGAATCGACGCTGGCCGATGCAGACCGTCGCTGTCGGACCTCGCCTTGTCTATCAGCGCTAGCTCGCCAACACCAAGCCTTCGTGGTGCTGAGCGGTGATGTTTTCCAAGTCGGCAACAAGCAGAACCAGCGGGTTGTGATGCACCTGTACGATGGTCGTCACCGTCAGGTATTTGATGTTGAGAACCTGTGCACCGACTGCGACGAAACCAAGCTGGGTTTGCTGATCCAGAGCACTGTCAGCGAGATCATTGGACGCTACCGCAAAGGACAGGACGCCGACGCTCAGCTCAACGAACTGCTCGATGGTGCGGCGAAGAGTGGTCCTCCGGCGATTCCGGCACCGAGCAGTGAGCCAGTGATGGTTCCTCCGCTCTTGACGACGCCTCCCGCCTTGGCTTCCACTCCTGCGCAGGTGACAGCACCAACTCAACAACCGGTGGTCAGCCGTCCGCAGCTTGTGCCCATGCCTGCCCCACGAGTGACGGTGCCTCCTCCAGCACCGCTTGCGCCCACATCAATAGGCGCGCCAGCTTCGACCGTTCCATCCGGTGCACTGCCTCCTCCGCTGCCACCACCGATAGGCAGTCTGCCGCCTGCGACGACGTCCAATGTTCCGCAACTGCCGCCGGGCGGTGCCATCCAATATCCGCAGCCGAGCTCTTACCCACAGTTCTCTCCATCCACCTGGCAGCAACCACCGCCCGTCTCGGACCCTATAAGTCGTCGCGGACTCTCTGGCCGCCGGAAGGCTCTGGCCGCCGTATTTGGATCGATTGGCTTTGCCATCCTCGGCGGGAGCATTGCCGCGCACTATTTCGACAAGAGGCTCGACTCGTCTCTCGCCATCAACCCCGGTGGTATGCCGTGTACAGCGACCGCCAATGCGGGGCGAAGCTGCGTGCTTACCACAATTGGGCTTTGGGCACCGGGCTATGCCGTGTCGGGACTGATGATTGGCGGCATGATCCTCAGCCTTGCGGTACCCGAAAAGTGAACGATGTAGACTCCCGCTGCGGTGCTCGGTCAGCCTGTTACTTCACGTCACACTTGAGCGTTGATACCAACGCCAGTGCATGAACCTTGATCTCGCCCGTCGGCGCTGGTCGCTCGTGCAGCAGTCGGTGGGTGGTCTGACAGGCTTCCTGTCCATGCCCCATTCGTGACAGCAACTGTGCCAGCGCTAGCTGCGACTGCGTCCGCTCCATCATCGTCTGCGACCTCTGTACCGCAAGATGCATATGTCCAAGAGCACGCAGTCGGTTGTTTTGGGCCTCGTATGCACCGCTCAGCAGACGATGCAGCTCCGCGTTTTCTTGTTTTTGTCGGACCAAGAGGAGCTTGCGGATCGCCGCTTCGGTGCCCGCATTGCTCTTATCCGAGGCTAGCAACAGTCGAGCTTGGCGCAGATCGTCATTTTCCTCAAGATTCGTCGTCAAACTCCTACGCACGAGCTTGGGCCCCAGGTAGCTTCCGGCACCAACTAGCGATGCCACCAATACCGCGCCAACAATCCAGTACGGACGATGCGGAACTCGGACCGGACCACTGCTGACGCTGCTTCGGCTTTCTGCCTGTGGCACAGCTTCTGTGCGGCCCCGAAACTCGTCGGGTGGTGGGCTTGGCTCTAGCGGAGTATGACTCGACGCGGCTGCGTTGCTAGGCGCAATGGGTGATGCTGAGGCCAGTTCATCGACTCCGCCATCTGCCGTTTGCGATGGAACAGCCGCCGCGATCGGCACAGCCATGGATTTTGGCGAACCACTGATCGGCTGCCCACGCTTACCGAGAGCTTCAAACGCACTCGCTACGGCGGCGGTCGAAGGAGCCGGCGTTGTGGCTTTTCCGCTTCGAGCCGGTGCTGCCACACGCTGAACCGTCTTCGCTACACCACCGGGCGGAGGCTCTCCCTGAGGAGGTGTTGGTTTGGACGCACTGGCTGGTGGTTGGGATGGAGATGGCTTGGCCACCGCAGTCGAAGCCGCCGGACCGTCATCTGCAATGTCCTCGAGGTTCTGTGCCAGTATGGAATCCAGCTCGTCGGCGATCTCTTCGGCGTTGGTCGGACGATCGTCGGGTGCTTTGGCCAAGCAGCGCAGAATCAGCTCTTCGAGTGACTTTGGCAGCTTTCCATTGGGTACTTGCAGGCTTGGCAGTGGTGGTGGCTCGTGAACGGTCTTGGCAATGAGCGCAATAAATGTCGGGGCCGAAAACGGCAGGTTGCCGGTCACCATCTGGTACAGCACAACCCCGAGAGCATACAGGTCGGTATGCGGCGCGAGCGCCCTTCCTTCCGCTTGCTCCCGTGACATGTATTCG
>CALLYL010000029.1 GCA_937859535.1 uncultured Myxococcales bacterium | reverse complement strand
CCGAGAAACTCGCAGGCTTGCGACACGGTCATATCGAGCACGTCGGCGATCGAGGCCCCCTTGTATTTGACCTCGAGCGTCTCGCGGTTGTAGCGACGACCGGCGCACTCTTCGCAGACGACGTAGACGTCGGGCAGAAAGTGCATCTCGATGCGGAGGATGCCGTCGCCCTGGCAGGCCTCGCAGCGCCCGCCTTTGACGTTGAAGCTATAGCGACCGGCTTTGTAGCCGCGAGACTTGCTGTCGGGCAGGGCGGCAAACAGATCCCGGATGTGGGTAAAGACGCCGGTATAGGTCGCCGGGTTCGAGCGCGGGGTGCGGCCAATCGGAAGCTGATCGATGTCGATCACGCGGTCGATGTGGTGCAGGCCCTCGATGCCATCGTGAGCGCCGACCTGGCACTTGGAGTGGTTGAGCTTCTGCTTGAGCGCGGCGAGCAGCGTATCGATCACAACGGTGGATTTGCCCGAGCCAGAGACACCGGTGACGCAGGTGAAGACGCCGACCGGGAAGCGGGCGGTGACGTCGCGCAGGTTGTGCTCGCGACCGTTCTTGAGAACGAGGTAGCGGTTTTGACACTGACGGCGGCTGCGAGGGACTTCGATCTTTTTGCGGCCTGACAGATAGGCTCCGGTGAGGGATGCGGTCGAGGCCATGATCTCGCCGACGGGACCGGCAGCAACGACGCGACCGCCGAGGACTCCGGCACGCGGGCCCATGTCGATGATGTGATCGGCGGCGCGGATCGTATCTTCATCGTGCTCGACGACGATGACGGTGTTGCCCATGTCGCGCAGGCGGAACAGCGTTTCGAGCAGGCGCTGGTTGTCGCGCTGGTGCAGTCCAATCGACGGCTCATCGAGGACGTAGAGCACGCCCACGAGCGAGCTGCCGATCTGACTGGCCAAACGGATGCGCTGGCCTTCGCCGCCGGACAGCGTCGCGGCGGTGCGATCGAGGGTGAGGTAATCGAGGCCGACGTTGACCAGGAAGCCGAGCCGCTCGCGGACCTCTTTGAGGATGCGCTCGGCGATCTCGGCCTGGCGCGAGCTGAGCTTTAGATCGGTAAAGAAGCGGTGGGCATCGCGAATCGGCTTGGCGGTCAGGTCATTGATCGGCAAGTTGCCGACGCGAACGAAGCGCGCTTCTTTGCGCAGCCGGGTGCCTTGGCAGTCCTCACACGGCGACTTGTTCATGTACGGCGAAAACTCTTCGTAGGCCGCCTCGAAGCTGTCCGAGCCCGCTGGGGCGGTGCCTTCTTCGCGTCGCCGCCGCTCGTATTCCGACAGTCGCCGCTCGAGGTTGGCAATGACGCCCTCGAACTCCTTCTTGTAGGTGTGGCGACGACCGTTCTTCTCGAACCAGAACTCGACCTCTTCGCCCTTGCTGCCCGATAGGACGATGTCGCGCACGTTCTGCGGCAGCTCCGACCAGGCCACCGTCATGTCGAAGCCGTAGTGCAGCGCGAGCGCCTCGATGATCTGCTGAAAGAACGGCCCGTTGCGCTTTTCCCACGGCTCGATCGCGCCTTCGCGGAGCGACAGATCGGTGTTCGGAACGATCAGCTCGGGATCGAAGAACATCTTGGCGCCGATGCCGTCGCAGGCCGGACAGGCACCGGAGGGATTGTTGAAGCTAAACAGGCGCGGCGTGATCTCGGGATAGCTGGCACCGCAGTTGATGCAGGCGAAGCGCTCCGAAAAGATGATGTCGCCGCTCTCATCGGTGATGCCGACGCCCTCGGGCATTGGATCGTCACCGAGCAGCACGGGCGATACCTTGACGATCCCTTCGGCAAGCTGGAGCGACAGCTCGATCGCCTCACTCAGCCGCTGCCGGACGTCGTTTTTGACGACCAGGCGATCGACGTAGACCTCAATGGTGTGGGCCTTGTTCTTGTCGAGCTTGATGGTGTCTTCGGAGAGATCGAACAGCTCGCCGTCCACGCTGACGCGGCGCAGACCTTGCCTCCGCAGCGCATCCAGCTCTTTTTTCCACTCGCCCTTGCGACCGCGCACGATCGGGGCCAGCACCGAAAAACGCGTCCCTTGCGGTAGCTTGAGCACGCGATCGACCATCTGCTGCACCGTCTGGGCGGCGATCGGCAGGTTGCACGAGTGACAGTGGACGGTGCCAATGCGAGCGTAGAGCAGCCGCAGGTAGTCGTAGATCTCGGTGATCGTGCCGACGGTGGAGCGGGGGTTCTTGCTGGTCGATTTTTGCTCGATGGAGATCGCCGGTGACAGCCCATCGATCGAGTCGAGGTCCGGCTTCCCCATCTGTTCGAGGAACTGCCGGGCGTAGGTCGACAGCGACTCGACGTAGCGCCGCTGCCCCTCTGCGTAGATGGTGTCGAAGGCCAGCGACGACTTGCCCGAACCCGACAGGCCAGTGATAACCACCAGCTTGTCGCGTGGCAGCTCGACGTCGATGTTCTTGAGGTTGTGCTCGCGAGCCCCTTTGATGACGATCTTGTCCATGCGTTTGCCTTGCCTGCCGCTAGAGCGAGCCCCGCTGTGGTAGCGGTGACGGATCTGCGCACATAGCAGGCTTGGTCATAACATGAGCGCAGCTTTTGCCACAACCTCTGACATGTGGTGATTTTGCGATTTTGGAAGGGTGCTGCACTCACCGGAAAAGCCGGTTATGGTGCGGCGCATGTGTGGTCGTGAGCGAATTTGGCTGCTTCGAGCTTGTGTTCGAATCGGTCTGGGGCTCGTCGCTTCGATCGGCGCGAGCGGCTGCGCCTCGGGCGGTAGCTCTGTCGACGCTGCGGATGAGATGGGTGGGCCGCCGACGCCGGACCTGGCAACGGCTGGTGCGGTGGACTTGGCTGCATCACCCGCTGACTTGGCGGATGCCGATTCAGACGTGAACATCCTGCCGGGTGACACGGTGCTGCGGGTTCACTATCCACGAAACGATGCTCGTTATTCCAAGGTCAGCGTTCGTGGAGATGGCTTCGGTCTGTCGTGGACGACTGGACGAGCGATGACCAAGGTCAGCGATGGCCTGTTCCAAGCCAAGGTGCGGGGGGTGACTGCGGCGATCGAATGGAAGCCACTCCTTGATGACACCACTTGGTCGCGGGGAAGAAACTTCGTCGTGCAGCCAGGGCAGACGCTCGATGTCTATCCGCACTTTGTGACCGCGAAGGGCCGCTATCTGCGGATTGATGCGGTTCGCTCGGCTCTGCTTGGGAACTCCCGGGGCGTGTGGCTGTATCTGCCGCCCAGCTTTGATGAAAATCCCGAGGCTCGCTATCCGGTGTTGTATATGCACGACGGACAGAATCTCTTCGATCCGCGCTACGCGTTCGGAGGCCGGACCTGGCAGGTGTCGCAGACGCTGGATGCGGGAATTGATGCGCTCGATGCTGCGGATGGTCTGCCCGAGGTCGTGGTGATCGGTCCTGAAAATACCGATCGCCGAGTGTACGAGTACACCCCCTCGAAGAGCAGCGAGCCGCTCTATCGCGATAGCGGTGGCGGCGACCTCTATCTGCGTTTTCTCGTCGAGGAGCTGCTGCCGCAGATGACCAACCTGGAAGCGCCGGTCAAGCTCAAGGGTCGACTGCTGAGCGATGCGAGCAAGACTACGCTCGCTGGATCATCGCTGGGTGGTCTCATTACGGCGTATGCGGGGGTGAAGAAGCCCGATGTCTTTGGCCGGGTTGGGATCTTCTCGCCGTCGACGTGGTGGGACAACCTGTTCATCATTTCAGCAGTCACAGCCAGCACCACCAAGCCGATGCGGGTCTATGTCGATAGCGGCAATGCCGGCGGGGGCAGTGGGGATGACTGGCGCAACACCGCGAGCCTGGCGCAGACCTACCGCGATCTTGGTTTTCGCGACGGAGTAAACCTCCAGTACGTGCTAGAGCCGGGTGGAGCGCACAATGAAGATGCGTGGGCTCGGCGTCTGCCTGCCGCGCTGCGCTTCTTGCTGGCTGGCCTGTAGAAGCACGTTCTGTCGACACCTGTAACGTTAGGAGGGCTCTTTCCGACATGCGGATCCACGCTCTACCGATCTTCGTCGCTGCGATCTGCATTTTGGCGATCGCCTATCGGTTCTATTCGGCGTTTATTGCTGCCAAGATCTTTGCGTTCGACGACACAAAACAGACGCCAGCTCATGCTCGGCGCGACGCCAAAGACTACGTACCCACAAGCCGATGGGTACTGTTCGGACACCATTTTGCGGCGATCACTGGCGCGGGGCCGCTCATTGGCCCGGTGCTGGCGGCGCAGTTTGGCTTTCTGCCGGGCCTTCTATGGATCCTGATCGGGGTCACGCTGGCTGGGGCGGTGCATGATTTCGTGACGCTGTCGGCGAGCGTTCGTTCGGGGGGCCTGTCGCTGGCGGCGATGGCAAGGAAAGAGCTGGGCCAGCGCGCTGGCTCGGTGGCCACGCTCGCGATCTTCTTTACGGTCACGGTGTCGATCTCGGCGATGAGCTTTGCGGTGGTGAAGATCCTCGAAGGCAGCCCGTGGGCACTGTTTACGATCTCGATGACGATCCCGATCGCGCTGCTGATGGGCGGGATCATGCGCGGCGAAAGTCACGGTGCGCGACTGAAGCTGGCGTCGGTGCTTGGCGTTGGTTTGCTGCTGTTTGCGGTGGTCTATGGGGACACTGTGGCGCACTCGCGGCTGGCACCGTATCTGTCGCTGTCGTTTGGAACGCTGGTGGCGTGTGTGGCGTCGTACGGGCTTTTGGCATCGGTGCTGCCCGTCTGGCTGCTGCTGGTGCCACGCGACTATCTGTCGTCGTACATGAAGCTTGGGACGTTGTCGGTGCTGATCGTGGCGATCATGGTGGTAAACCCCGAGCTCAAGATCGAGGCGTTCACTCAGTTTGTGTACGGCGGTGGACCCATCATCAAAGGCAAGGTCTTCCCGTTTGTGTTCATTACCGTCGCCTGTGGCGCGATCAGTGGCTTTCACTCGCTGATTGCATCGGGGACGACGCCCAAGCTGATCGATAAGGAAACCGACTGTCGTCCGATCGGCTACGGTGCCATGCTGTTGGAGGGTCTCGTCGGGATTACCTCGCTGGTCGCGGCGGCTTGTCTGCATCCTGCCGATTACTTCGCGATCAACGTCCCCGAGGCAGCCTTCCAAAAACTCGGCATGACCCCGGTGGAGATCGATCTGATGTCGCAGCTCGTCGGTGAAAAGCTGCGTGGCCGCACTGGCGGATCGGTCAGCCTTGCCGCCGGCATCGCCCAGATATTCTCGCAGCTCCCGGGGGCTCGGGCCCTGCTTGGCTACTTCTATCACTTCATCGTCATGTTCGAGGCCGTGTTCATCCTGACAACGGTGGATGCTGGTACTCGCGTGGCGCGCTTTCTGATGCAAGACATACTGGGACATCTCGACTCGCGCTTTTCGAGACACGATTTTGCCCCCGGCGTTTGGGGGGCCTCGATCTTGGTGGTGATGTTCTGGGGCGGGTTTCTTTATTCCGGTACGATCTCGACGCTGTGGCCGCTGCTGGGGATTGCGAACCAACTGCTCGCCACGACGGCGCTGGCCGTGGGCACGGCGGTGATTTTGCGGATGCATCCGAACCGGCGACGGTATGCGCTGGTGACGGCAGTGCCCATGCTGGTGGTTGGTTGCACGACCTTGACTGCGGGCTGGCAATCGATTTGGAACAACTTCAGCCGAGATCCAAGCCGGGTCAAAGCTGTGGTCAACAGTGGGTGTACCGCCATCCTGATGTGTTCTTGCGTGTTGGTCCTACTGACGCTGGCATCGCGGGTGAGGTCGATGTCGGCTGTGGGTGACCGGAGTCAGGACAAGCCAACATAAAAACCGACCCGTACCGTTACTGTTGAACCCGAGCGAAATATTTGGTGAAATTACAAGCTAAGAGCTGCGCAGCCCTGTCCTGCGATCACCCTTCATGAGTAGAGATCCCATGTATTTAGGACGATTCGATCGCGCAGCGAACACTCGACTTTGGAGCAGGAGAACCTGTACCGATGCTCGCTAGCCCTATCCGGATTACGGCATGTGCCCTGTTGATGGCCTTGTTGGCCATCGTCCACCCTCACACCGCGCAGGCGCAGGTGGCGCCACGCATCACCATCGACTCGAACCCGCCGGGTGCCACCATCTTCGTCGATGGTGCTCAGCAGGCCGAGCGCACGGGCTCCGCGACGAAGGTTCGAATCGGCAAGGGTCAGCATCGTCTCCGGCTGGAACTGGAGGGGTATCGGCCCTTTGAGCAGCAGGTCAATATCGGCGCGGCGCAGAAGCTCTCGTATACCCTCGAGAAGGCTCCGGCGCGGCTCGATATCAAGTTTCCGGCGACGAACGATGCGGCGCGGGGCGCTGAGATCTTCGTGGACGGTCAACCGGCGGGCACGGTGCCGCAGCTTGTCGACCTCCCAGGCGGACGTCACCTCGTCGAGGTCCGCAAGCCAGGAATGAAGGTCTACACCGAGACGGTCGAAGTCAAGGCTGCCGAGACTCGCCCGGTGTGGGTCATCATGCAGAGCGACGTGAAGACCGGTGCGCTGATCGTTTCGGCGGACGTGGTGGCCGACGTAGTGGTCGACGGTCAGCCGCGTGGCCAAGCGCCGGTGGTGGTCGATAGCCTCACCGAGGGCGAGCACGTCGTCGAAGTTCGCCGCAACGAGGCCGGTGCCCCACCGTGGCGTCAGAACGTCCGAGTCGTCGGCAACCAGCAGACCAAGGTCCATGCCAACACCACGCCCCCGCCACCTGCCGCCGGAACCCTGATGGTGGTAACCAGCGTTGCGGAAGCCGAAGTCCAGATCGACGGCGTGGCCAAGGGCGGCCCCGGTCAGCCGATCAGCCTGCCACCGGGACAGCACTCGATCACCGTGACGGCGAAGGGTCACAAGGCGGTGACCAAGGTTGTTGAGATCGAAGCCGGTAAGCCCCGCGTCGAGCGCATCGAGATGGAAGGCGATGCCATGACCCGCAAGGTGGGCATGATTCGCATCGTGATGGCAAACCCGATCGACGGCGCGCAGTACTACATCAACGGCCGTCGCTACGACGAAACCGCCGCGCTCTCTGATGCGGGTGTGGAGATCGCCTCGGGCAAGGTCATCGTCGTCGCCAAGAAGGACGGCTTTGGTCAGGACAGCAAGGAATTGACGCTGGCGGCTGGATCAACGGAGACGGTGACTCTCAACCTCCGGAACGTCGGAAAGCTCTACATTGCGTCGGAACCGAAGGGTGCCTTCGTAATGCTCGATCGCCAGCTCGTCGGCCAGACGCCGCTAACTCGCGAGAACATCAGCGCCGGGGCGCACACCGTCGAATTCCAGCTTCCGGGATACGAACAGAAGGTCGAGCAGTTCAATGTCCGTTCGGGTGAAACCGAGCAAGTCAGCGTCATGCTCAGCAAGGTCAAAGAGGCCAAAGAGACGGATTCTGAGAAGAAGGAAACCCGTCGCGGTCTGTCCTCGTTCTCGGCAGTGACGAATCCCTACGGCGGTTTCACGGCAGACATGGGCAGCGGTTATCCATGGCTCGGCAACGTTCGATTGACTGTCGGTGTGTGGAAGGCCAAGCACAGCGTCCTGGGCGAGATGGGCCTCGATATCGGCACCGAGTTCCGCAGCAACTTCTTTAGCGACCACGAAGCGACTGGAACCATCCGTTTCCAGATGCTGCGTCGTGGACCGTTTGCTCTTGGCCTGCACATGCTGGTTGGTGGTGGTGGTGGTCCTCGCGAGCGCAACAGCTTTAGCTGGGAGCTTGGCGTGCCGGTCACGATCCTCGCGGGCAGCATGGTCAAGCTCACCGGCAAGGCCTACGTCCAGGTCTATTCGGATCGTCACTGTCCATCGGTCGAGTCGATTCAGGATCTGTACAAGAACGACAAGGCGGAGTTCATTCGTCGTGGCGATCCTCGGGATAGCACCGAGGGTGGTGGTGCCGAGCACACGGGTGATCGCTGCGTCGGTCGGTCGTACGACAAGACCTCGAGCTACCCGAGCCCCTATTACGCGGTGACCCAGTACAACGGCACCCGCAAGTACGATCCGAACTACCCGGACTTCCAGGTCGATGGTACTGGCGTGCTGGAGCGCTTCGTTGGTGTTCGCGCCATGCTCCAGGCTGCGGTCGAGCTGGCTGTGACCTCGAACGTCAGCCTCTACGGCTTGCTCGAGGGTGCGCCGTTCCAGAAGGAGCGGCAACTCTTCACCGACAAGTTCAACCGCCTGTTCCCAATCCATGACGCGCCGATTTACGGCCGCATGGGTCTGACCGCCAAGTTCTACTAGCCAGCAGCCCGCAGCAAGCGGGCGCTCTTCCCTTCCCGCTTCCCCATCCCTTCTTCGTGACTTTGGTTCGGCTAGAAGAACCGACGTAGGTCCATGCCTTGGTAGAGCTTGGCGACCTGGTCGGCATAGCCGTTGAACGGTAGCGTTTTGCGGCGTCGTAGCTCGCCGATCCGCCGCTCGCTGGCTTGGGTCCAGCGTGGGTGATCGACCTCTGGATTGACGTTGGCGTAGAAGCCGTACTCGCTTGGACCCTGTTTGGCCCAGGTCGTAGTCGGGAGATCCTCGGTGAAACGGATCGCGACCAGGCTCTTGATGCTCTTAAAGCCGTACTTCCAGGGCACAATCAGGCGCACCGGCGCACCGTTCTGATTGGGCAGCACCTCGCCATACAGCCCCAGGCACAACAGCGTCAGTGGATGCATCGCCTCGTCCATGCGCAATCCTTCCAGATACGGCCAGTCGAGCGCCCAGCTTTTCTGACCCGGCATCTGCGAGGAATCCTTGAGCGTCACAAACTGGACGTACTTGGCCTTGCTGGTCGGCTGCACCAGCTTCACAAGCTCGGAAAACGAGTAACCGATCCAGGGCACCACCATCGACCAGGCTTCGACGCAGCGGAAGCGATAGACGCGTTCCTCGAGTGGGGCCAGCTTGAGCAGCTCCTCGATGCCGATCGTGCGTGGCTTTTGGACCTCGCCCTCGATCTTCACCGTCCACGGTCTGGTCTTTAAGGTGTGCGCGTTTTCTGCCGGGTCGGATTTGCTCAGCCCGAACTCGTAGAAGTTGTTGTAGGTCGTCACGTCCTTGTAGGGATTCGGTTTTTCATCGACCGAAAAGTCTGCGCGACGTGCTGCGGTGAGCTTCTGGGTCGTTTCGGCCTGCGAGCTGCGACTGCCGCCAAACAAGTACGCTCCGGCCCCGATGCCGAGACCCGCCATGGTGGTACCGGCGATAAAACGTCGTCGGTTCATGAACTGATCGCGTGAAGTGATCTCCGATCCCAAGACATCGTCCGGCTTCTTAATCAACATGCAGCGCTCCCGATCCGTGGTGCGTGAGTGGGGATGATTCCCTAGTTTAGAGTCTGCTCGGGTTCGTCGCACATCGACTTTGTGCAGCCGCGATCGTGTTAGCTTTCGCTGCGGACGGTCAGAAGGAGGCACTTTCGTATGCGCGGACTGATTCGACGGATCCTCACGTGGGTGGGCGCGGTTGCGGTGATCTACCTGCTGGTGGTGGGATGCATCTTCTTGGCGATGACTCGCAAAAAGGATGTCCCGGCCAAGACCATCTTGGAACTAGACCTCGAGCACGAGGTCATCGAGTACCAGCCCGACGACCCCATCGCCAAAGCCGCCGGCAGCGAGCGCCTGGTGCTGCACGACCTGACGATTACGCTGGAGCGAGCCGAAAGCGATCCCAAGGTTGTCGGCTTGGTGGCGCGCATTGGTGCATCCAAGCTCGGTGTCGCCACGATTCAAGAGATCCGCGATGCCATCGTCCGCTTTCGCAAGAAGGGCAAGTTCGCGCTCGTGTTCTCGGAGACGTTCGGCGAGTTTGCAAATGGTACGGGCTCGTACTACCTGGCGACCGGTTTTGACGAAGTGTGGATGCAGCCGTCGGGCGATGTCGGGATCGCGGGTCTGTATCTAGAGTCGCCGTTTCTGCGTGGGGTACTCGACAAGGTGGGGGTCAAGCCGCGCCTCGATCATCGCAAGGAATACAAAAACGCGATGAACATGTTCACCGAAAAGTCGATGACCCCAGCGCAGCGTGAGGCGATGACCAAGATCGGCGACGGCATCTATTCACAGATGGTCCGGGCGATCAGCGAGTCACGCAAGCTGACGGTCGAGGAAGTGCGGGCTGCGATCGACAAGGGGCCCCTTTTGGGGTCCGAGGCGCTGACGGCCAGGTTTGTCGATAAGCTCGGCTATCACGACGAGTTCTACGCCGAGGCGAAGAAGCGAGCGGGTCAAGGCGCGCAGCTCCTGTATCTGCACAAGTATCGCGAGCGGGCTGAGCCGCTGCACAAAAAGGGTCCTAGGATTGCGCTCATCTACGGCGTTGGCGGAGTAGCGCGGGGCAAAAGTTCCTTTGATCCACTGTCGGGGGATGTCTCGATGGGCTCGGATACCGTAGCTGCGGGCTTTCGGGCGGCGATCGCTGACAAGGACGTCAAAGCGATCCTGTTTCGGGTCAGCAGCCCCGGTGGTTCGTACGTAGCGTCCGACGTGGTCTGGCAAGAAGTCGGACGCGCTCGCAAGGCCGGCAAGCCGGTCGTGGTGTCGATGGGCAATGTCGCGGGCTCGGGTGGCTATTTCGTCGCGATGGCTGCCGACAAGATCGTGGCGGAGCCGGGAACCATCACCGGATCGATCGGTGTTCTAGGCGGCAAAATGGTCCCGAGCGAGCTGTGGGAGAAGATCGGTCTGTCGTTTGAGGCGGTGCAGTTTGGAAAGAACGCGGGCTTCTTTTCGATGAATCGCGATTACACACCGGAAGAGTGGGCGCGACTTCAGGCCTGGCTCGATCGCGTGTACGAAGACTTCACCAGCAAGGTCGCGCAAGGTCGCAAGCTCGATAAGCAGCGGGTCTTGGAGATCGCCAAGGGTCGAGTCTGGACCGGCGAGGATGCCAAGGGAATTGGCCTGGTCGACGAGCTGGGTGGACTTCATACCGCGCTTACGCTGTGCAAGCAGCTCGGTCAGATTGCCGATGCGCAGGATGTCGAGCTCAAGACCTATCCGCACGACAAGGGAGCGTTGAAGGCCATCCTCGACAAGCTGACCCACAAAGATCCCGATAGCTCCGATAAGGAAGGGTCCGCCGTGAGGATGCAAATGCAGTCGGTGGATACAGCGCAAAAGATCATTCATACAGCGCGGCAGATGGGACTGTACGGAACGCGAGAAGTGCTGGAGATGCCGCTGCTCGGGGATGGTCTGTAGCCAAGCGGGCTTCGTCGGCTCACAGCGGCGGGCCGAGCGTTGCTGCCGATTGGGGGGCTATGGGTGGGGCGGATCGCTAGCGGGTGGTACCGGCGTGCGCGCTTCACCGCCCGCCTGCTCGATCGCGCTCAGGATGGGGGTCAGCTTGGGCCGATCGAACATCGTTTCTCCGATGTAGCGCCAGACAATCCGTCCGGTTCCGCGTTCTAGGACGAACATGCTGGGGATCGCGATCTCTCGGCCTTCCATTTCAACGCCGAACTGGCGGATCAGCTTGAGCTCCGGGTCGGCACCAATCGGGAACGTAAGCTCCAGTTTTTTGCCAAGTCGCTCGGCTTCCTCGATGGGATCGGCACTGACCGCCCACAGCTTGGCCCCGCGACGCTCAAATTCTGTCAGGTTCTTTTGCAACTGCCCGAGTTGCATACGACAGAAGGGTCACCAGTGGCCACGATAGAACAGCACCACCAAGGGCCCGTTTTGTAGCGCATCGGCCGCCGAGAGCTGGCCTTGGCTACTGTGAACCGAAAACGTCGCCAGTGCTGATTGAGCAGCCAGCGGCGGTGATTTTGGGTGGAGCGCGCAGCCGCTGGTTGCCAGACAACCCGCGAGCACAACTCCACTCATCCATCCGCAGGCACGGCTACGCAGCGAGCGATGCGGCCGGTGCGCTAGGGATCGCAAAGGATGGGTGCGAACGATTGGCAAGTGAACCTCCCTGTAGGTAAACCGATTCGTATCATCTTATTCGCCACAGGGAACTGCAATGCGCACTGGCTGGGCCGTCATGTTCAGGCTTCCCGCACCCAACTGACCCCCCGAGCCGTCTCCCCAGCAGTGCACGGTTCCCGATTGAGAGCGTGCGCAGAGAAACGAATTTCCAACGTGGACACTGGCGACCTCCGTCAGTCCGGCGACCTGCTTCGCACCTTGAGGGAGCTTGGTGGCATTCGGGCTGGCGATGGCGCGCAGGGTCTCTCCCCAACACCACAGGCTGCCACTCCGCATTCGTGCGCAGGCATCCCGTGGTCCGATCGTAACGTCCGCAACGTCGGTCGGTAGCGAATCAATCAGAACCGGATTCTGGGTGGAAAGGAGTCCTTCGCGAAATGCCACCACTCCCAAACAGAGCAAGCGACCGTCGCTCTTGAGCGCGCACGTTTGATTGTGTGCTGCAAACAGATTCACGTTCTCGCTACCGAGTTCCGTAAGTTCAAACGGAGTCGAGTGCGCAGTCGAGACCTCATGGCCCAAGGCACCGTACAGACTCTGTCCCCAGCAGTTCACCTTTCCATCTGCACGCAGGGCGCAAGAGTAGTTTAGGCCAGAGACCACCTTGGTGACCTGTTCGTGGAGTCCAGTAACGGCAATCGGAGTTTCGGAAGGAGTGAGGTTGCCGCTGCCAAGCTGTCCGAGTTTGTTGTCTCCCCAGCACATCACCGAGCCCCTGCGTGTGCGGGCACAGGCGTGTTGCCAGCCGATGGTCACCTCTGCGACTTCTTCCCCAAGAGCAGTCATCGCGGTTGCTGGCATCAGGTCTGCGGCCACGACAGAGTTGGCGGACGGAGCCCTTCGACCCCAACACCACAGACTGTTTCGGGTGGTGAGTGCGCACTGATCGGCGAGTCCCAGAAACAGGGTAGACAGCTCGTTTGGGAGTCCGACCTCCCGCACCGGGTTCATGATCTGCTTTGACGTGACAGAGTTGCTCCCTCCGCTCAAGCAGAGCACTCCGCTATCGGTGGTGATCGCACACAGACCGCTTGCGCCAAACCCTAAAGACTTCACGCCGAGTCGGAGTCTTGGCACCGGCTTGGGTCGTGACACTTCATGCCGCTTGGTGTCTGGATCCCAACCGGGGGCTGTGTCTCCCCAGCAGTGGGGTGTTCCCACTCTGTTTAGCGCACAAACCTGACCATCCGACGTGGCAAGCTGCACAATGCAAGCAGTCCCAAGTGGCTGTGCAAGCGGAGTCAGCGCAAACCGCCTTCGGAGGTGTCCTGATTCGACCTTCAGGCTACGCTTTTCGTCAGAAGAAAACTCCGCCCATAGCTCGATCTGGCGCGCTGAAAGGAGCTGCTCGAAAAGCCCCATATCAGAGTCCTCATCCGGTAGAAACTGCGCGATCTCTTTTAACGAAAGCTTGGCTTCTAAGCGCTCTCCGCCAGCGATTCGTAGTGGTTCGTGGGGATGCACATTGGCGAGATCGGCCATCCCATGCATCCTCACCCGGTAGGTCTTGCCTCCATCGACCCGCACCGCAATTTTTCCGTAGCTCTGCCAAGGAATCGATCCGCACAGTGAAAGCGGAATCGTCTTGGGTGTCGAAGTTGTGTTCTGGAGCGAAACGAGAATCGTCAGATCCGACGGCAATACGCTGTGTGCAGGGGTCAGCGAAAGACCCAATCGGATACCGCTTACTACGCTGCCCCACGCCTCTTGTTCGGCGGCTGCTACTTCGGTACTGCTCAAAAGCAGCACCGCCAGTAGGACTAGCTTGGCTATCAAGCGTAACGCACGCATCCAGACATCATAGCAGTCACAAGCGATCGTGGAAGATCTTCACCGTACACAGTGGCTGAAAGCCGAGTCGGCGCAGAATTGGCTGGGACATGTGTCCCGCTTGGGTCAGGAGTCGGGGCACGCCTAGTCGACACGCTTCCTCATAACGCGCCGCAAGAAGCGCTCGATAGACACCCTGGCCACGGAAGTCTGGATGGGTTGCACCGCCGCACAAAATAGCGGCTTCTTCAGTGTACACCAGATCGCCCACAGCAACGATTTCACTTCCGATGGACGCCGCAAATCGCACCCACAGCGGACTTCCTTCATAGCACGCATAGTCCTTACGAACCGACTCCGCAAAGTTCTCTGGGACGTGGCCGAAGCACTGCCAAAATACTCGCTGGCTGCGACGATAGGAATCGAAGTCTTCGACACGGGAAATCCGAATGGAGTCCGGCCAGGGCGGCAGCCAACCCGGCGCAGGATTTGACAGAAGGAGAGCCTCTGTCTGCTGTTCCAGTGCGAACGGCGACACTCCCAAGTGCTGAAGTTGCGCGGGCAAGTCCGCTGGAGTGGCCGATGGACCCACTTCGAACAGCGCTTCTGTTCGACCCTGCTTGCGGATCGTAGCGCGAATCTCGGTCACCGTTTCGGAGACTTCATCAGGGGCCATTCGGAATCGCTGGACGACGGTTCCGTGTGGCCCTTCGGTTGCACCAAAGATGATGACATAGCGATCCGTTTCCAGTCGGAAATCACCCGGTCGCAGCGGCATGTGGGTATTCAGATCTTCCGCCAGAGCGAGGAGCTTCTTAGAAACTTCGTGCATGACGGAATGTGTAACACGATCCGCACTCGATGCCAGGCTGTAATCGTCGTGGGCTAGTTCTGTGGAACGCGAGTAAACGTGCCGTGTTCCTCTAGTGAGAGCGCTTGCACGAACCCATCTGGGCTCGTCGTGAAGGTCGCCATCGCAGCGCCGAGTTCTGCATCGTCAAACTGCAACCGTAAGCGATTCGCTTGCCATGGCGAGAGCTTGCCCGTCAGCGACTTTGCAATGCGTAGGCGTAACCCGTCCTTGCTGGCAGTAATCAGTGCCTCACCGAGCAGTGGTGACAGATACTTTCCAACAAACCGCTCTGTAGGAATCGCAAAGGTGGTGGTGGTTTGCTGGCCCTGCTGCGCAGTTTGGGCCGCTTGCTGTCTGGCTCGACTGTCCTTCGACATCTTGAGACGAATGCCGCT
>CALLYL010000028.1 GCA_937859535.1 uncultured Myxococcales bacterium | reverse complement strand
ATCATCAATCTCCCCTTGGAGCCGAGAATAGACCAAAAATTGAGTAACTTACAGCACGTTTTTAACTACTTACAAAGCTTCGGCCTTCTGCGCGGGCCGTGCAGTTCGAGCAGCAGTTCCTCTATTTCGGTCGCTTGGTGCCGAGCAATCGACCAAGTCTGTGATTTCGACTACAGAATGTACTTCGATAAGTCGGGATTGCTGAGCACGCTCTCGACCCGCTGACGCACGTAGTCGGCAGTGATCTCGACCGCCCAGTCGCCGTGACGACCAACTTCGGGCGCTTCAAACGACAGCTCATCGAGCACGCGCTCCAGAATCGTTTGCAGCCGTCGCGCCCCAATGTCTTCGAGCATGCGGTTCGCGTCGGTGGCAATCCGCGCAATCTCGCCAATCGCTTCGTCGTGGAAGTGCAGCTTGACGCCTTCGGTCGCAAGCAGCGCCTCGTACTGACGGCACAGCGAGTTTTCCGGCTCACTCAAAATGCGCACCAAATCGGCCTGCGTCAGTGGCTGTAGCTCGACGCGAATCGGAAAGCGACCTTGCAGCTCGGGAATCAGGTCCGAGGGCTTGCTGACATGAAACGCGCCCGCCGCAATGAACAAGATGTGGTCGGTCTTCACCGGCCCGTGCTTGGTCGTTACCGTCGAGCCTTCGACAATCGGCAGCAGATCCCGCTGGACCCCTTCCCGCGAAATATCCGGTCCACTGGCGCGCTCACGACCGGCGATCTTGTCAATCTCATCGACGAAGATGATCCCGGCCTGCTCCGCCCGATGGACCGCCTCGCGCTGGACCTTGTCCATGTCGATCAGCTTCTGCGCTTCTTCCTGCGCCAGCAGCTCTTTGGCCTCGGGAATCTTGACCTTGCGCTTCTTTTTGCGCTGACCGCCGAACAGGTTTTGGAGCTGCGACATATCGAAGCCCATCTGCTCGATGTTGGTCCCGGCAAAGACCTCCGCGCCGCCGCCCGCTTGCTGCTCGCTCACCTCCAGCTCGACCTCGCGGCTATCGAGCTTGCCTTGCCGAAGCAGCTCCCGCAGCTTTTCGCGGGTCGCCGTCTGACTGCTATCTCGCTCGTCGATCGGAGGCTCGATCGCAGGCGTCGACTGCCGATTCACCACCCCACCGGCATTTCGCGACGGAGGAGGCAGCAGCACATCGAGCAGCCGTTCCTCCGCAGCCTCACGAGCGCGACCTTGAACCGCCGCCCGCTCCTCGTCCTTGACCAGCTTGACCGACACTTCGATCAGGTCACGGACCATCGACTCGACATCGCGCCCGACGTAGCCGACCTCGGTAAACTTGCTCGCCTCGACTTTGACAAACGGTGCCCCGACGAGCTTCGCCAGCCGCCGCGCAATCTCGGTTTTCCCGACGCCGGTCGGCCCAATCAAGATGATGTTCTTCGGCGTGATCTCGTCGCGCAGATGACCATCGACCTGCTGCCGTCGCCAGCGGTTGCGCAGCGCAATCGCCACAGCACGCTTGGCATCCCGCTGTCCGACGATATAGCGATCGAGTTCTTCGACAATGGCACGCGGAGTCAGGTCGCGGCCCTCGCGGCGTTCGCTCATGACAGCTCCTCGAAACAAAGCTGGGTGTTGGTGTAGATGCAGATCTCGCCAGCGATGCGCATCGCCCGCTCGGTGACTTCCTTGGCCGACAGCTCCGTCGCTTCGCACAGCGCCCGCGCCGCCGCCAGCGCAAACGGCCCGCCCGAGCCAATCGCTGCGACGCCATTTTCTGGCTCAATCACATCGCCGCTGCCCGATAAAAGCAGCATTCGCTCGCGATCCGCGACGAGGATCATCGCTTCCAGCCGCCGCATCGCCCGATCGGTGCGCCAGTCTTTGGCCAGCTCGACCGCCGCCCGCAGAAGCTGCTGGTTGTGTTCCTTTAGCTTGGCTTCCAGCCGCTCGAACAGCGCAATTCCGTCGGCAGCACTGCCCGCAAAGCCCCCGAGCACACGACCCTCGGCCATCCGTCGAACCTTTTTGGCCTGCGACTTGACGACGGTGTTGCCGAGCGTCACCTGTCCATCAGAGGCCATCGCCACCTGGTTTCCCCGCCGCACACACAGCACGGTCGTGGCATGAAAAATTTGGCTCATCGTGAGGTTTCCTTGCTGCCCGGCTTCTTTTCCGTCGGAACGTTCGCGGCTTGGGCGTGCGGATGATGCTGATATTGGTCCCAAAGATACTGCAAATCGACGTGGGCATAGCGCGCCGTGGTCGACAGGTTTTGGTGTCCGAGCAGCTCCTGAATCGAGCGCAGATCGGCCCCCGAACCAAGCAGATGCGTCGCGTAGCTGTGCCGTAGCGCATGCGGATGACTCGGCGCGAGCCCACTCTGCGTGGTCGCTCGATCAAGGATTCGCCGTACCTCGCGGACGCCCAAACGCTGCCCGCGCACCGACAGAAACAGTGCTTTTTCGTCCATCGCCCCACTCTGCGGATGACCGAGCGACGGCCGCTCTCGCAGATACCCTTCGAGCGCTTCTTTCGCCTTACGCCCGGCGGGAACCATGCGGTCCTTGCGTCCTTTGCCTCGTAGAACCCGCAGCACCAGAATCGGTTCGTCGCCACTCTGCTGCCCCGGATCCTCGACCTGGATGTGGCCAAGATCGAGCTGCACCGCTTCGCTGACCCGCAGCCCAGCGCCGTAGATCAGTTCCAAGATCGCCCGGTCGCGCAGCTTCTCCGCCCTCCCCCGCTGCGAATCGCCATCCTGGGGAGCAATCTGCTCCAGCAGCACCCCGGCCTGCTCAGGGGAAAAAAACTCCGGCAGTGGCAGCTCGGCCTTCTTGCGCTGGAGCAGCTTTGCGACGTTTTCTTCAATCAGCTTCTTGCGCCGCAGGAACTCAAAGAACGAGCGCAGCGCCGACAGCTTGCGACTGGTCGTGAGCGGCTTTTCTCCACCGTGCCGACTCGCCAAAAAACCGCGCACTGCCCATAGATCCAAGTCACCCACCGAAAGCGGCCGCTTTTTCTTCGCCTCCACCGAGCGCAAAAACTCCGCGACGTTGGTGCGATAGGCCCGCACCGTCTCACCGGACAGCCGCCGTACATCCGCAAGCTCGGTCAGATACGCAGCAAAAAGCGGTGCCAGCGGCACTGGATTCGAAGACGCGAGCGGCGAAGGCGCAGAAGGCACGGCGGCAGCATACTCCGCGTCGCCAAACGGTCAACCCGGCCCCTCTGACCTCGTCACGTCTTGCGGTCACTTTCGACGCGGAACCAGGCCACCACCACCATCAGGATCGCCACCACCACCCACAACATCGACGCCGTAATCGGATCGAGCTTCTGTTTGATGGTGTACGGCGCGCTGTTGTAGACGAGGTCGAGATGGACCATGTACACCACCAGCGAGGCTTGACCCATCAGCCGCGTTGGTGACCAGCCCTCGACCAGCTTCAGCCGCTCGATGAGGTAGGACGCCGCCGTGCCGATCAAGCAAAACGCGGTCCGATAAAAAAAGATAAAGGGCGGATCCACCTTGATGGTCTTCGTGCCGCCGAGGCGCTCAAACTCCTGCTCCTGCAA
>CALLYL010000027.1 GCA_937859535.1 uncultured Myxococcales bacterium | reverse complement strand
GGGGCCACCTGGCGCAAGGTCTTCTTGAGCCGCTGGATCAAGCGGAAAGATGTTCTCTAGGAGAATGCGCTGCGCATTTGAGCGGTTGTGCTCATAGGCTACAGCCTGGGCCGCACGAACCGCTTGGTTCCACAACTCAATGGCCTGGGTGTCTCGACGCATCGAGTCCTGCTTGATTGCGTCAAAGTGCGCCCAAAGATGGTGGCCTTTCACCCGATCCACGCCAAGAGCGATTGCCAGGCGGACAATATCGGCAAGCTCGCGGACGTTCTGTTCCAAGAATGTGAGCTGGAACGTGACGCGGCAACGATTCCCACCCGTGCTGCCATGCGCGTCACGGACAGCGATGAAATCACGCACGTTACTGAGCACCCTGTCCCAGCGTGTGCCGATCATGATCAGTTCTTGCGTCTCAGCCCTGGCTCCGTTCCACGAGATCTTCACATCAGAAGTGACCGGCACAATCCGCTTGGCCCACTCCTTCGCTCCCCGCCCCGGAAATGTCCCATTGGTGGTGAGGTTGAGTTGCAAGCCGTATCTCTCGCAGAGGTCTACAATCTCGTCGAAGTGCTCGTACAGGAGAGGCTCGCCCATAGTGGACGGAATGACCTCACGAACGCCCATCGCAGCAGCATCCGCCAGTACCCTGCGCAATAGCTCGATCGGCATCAGTCGGCGCTGCTCGCCGCGTGCCTTGCGCTCTGATTGTGACAGGCTGTGCGGCGAGTGCTCTTCACACATGACGCAGTGCAAGTTGCAGGTATCGGGATTGGTGTCGAACGTGATCCGCCATGGGCCTGGGCGCTGGACTGCTTTTGCGGAGTCGCGCTTGCGGATTAGGTCTGCGTAGATCTGCTCGATAGCAGCGGCATGACTCTGCATGTCCGGAATGTCGCCGCTTTCCGATTGAGCATAGCCACGTGAGCCAAGTCTGGCTGCGAGCCCTGGCTCATCGAGCAAGCGCTGCATCTGTGCGCTCATCGCTTCGGGACTGCGGTGCCGGAATAGGAGGCCATTCTGTTCGTGGCGCACGTACTCAGCCATGCCGCCTACGTCAGCGGTAATAACAGGCACGCGCGCTTGGAGTGCTTCATGTATCACCAGCGGCGAGTTCTCGACCCATACTGAAGGCACGACAATGGCATCCACGCGGTCGAACACGTCGCGCACGATCTCTTGATTGCGATACTCCGGTAGCCATTCAACGAGCTTGGCCAACCCTTCTGGAAGCGTAGCCACGAGGGCCTTGAGCGCCTCGGTTTCCTGCCCGCGCTGGCGTCCCCAAATTCGCAAGAGACAGTCGCCTTGCAGCCTACCGAAGGCTTCAATCAGATGATGGATTCCCTTAGCCGGAATGTGCGTGCCGATGTACCCAAACGTAAAAGGTTCTCCTCGCTGCCGCCTACGTCCGGCGTAGCGATTCAGGTGAAAGCCATAGTCCAAATAGATCAGCTTTCGCTGGGGAAGGCCAAACTCATCGCGGTAGCGGTCGTGCAGGTACTTCGCGGGGGCGACGAACAGATCGACGTGCTCCGTCACCTCCTTAATGTGCTTCATCCGGCGCGCGACCCATCCGGTCCAGTACGCCAGATCCTCTGCTTCCTCGTTTTTAGCGCCAGAGAAATAGCGTGCATAGCAGCGCTCTGCGCATTTTCGATCTGCCTGTCCATCGCAAGCTGCCCATAGGTCGACAGGGCTATCAGTCTGGGGGTGCATCTGCATGAACTGCCCACGTGGACACATCACCCAGTAGTCGTGGAGTGTGTAGACGATCGGAATCTGGCGCTGGGCAGCCTCAAAGACAAGCGAGGTCGAGAGATGGTTCAGATGACCGATGTGGACTACGTTCGGCTTCAGCGTGTCGCAGAGTGCAGCAAAGCGCTGGTCAATGCCGCTGTGACGGTAACGATCACGGCTACGTGGGACATTTACGAGGTGAAGGCGAATGCGCGGATCGGAATCATCAAGCCCCTCGCGCAGTGCAAAATCTGCTGCAAATGGATCTTCTTCGCGGGTAAACACATGGACTTCGTGACGGTCAGCGAGCGCTTGACACAGGCTCTGAGTGTAGACCTCTGAGCCTGCGTTATAACGCATTGGATAGCCATGGATGACCTTGAGGACTCTCATGCGCTCTCCGTTGGCAGTTCACCGCTCGACGAGCGTAGAGGCTGGTTGAGAGCTGCAAACTCGCGGACCAGTTGACTGACACCATCGCGCAGCTCGACCTCTGCGGAGAATCCCAGCAGTTCCTTGGCACGACTTGGGTTTCCAACAAAGCGGGCAACATCGAAGTGTCTCGGAGGTGCTTCGACGATGGGGCTGCGGTTGCCTGCTGCTGCGCTTGCCAGCAGCGCGAGCTGTCCGAGCGTGGTCGGCTTCCCGGTCAATAAGTGAATCGGAGGAAGCGCCTGTTCACCGTCCGTGAGCACGCGAATCATCGCGAGCAACCCACGAACGGTATCCGTAAGGTGAGTAAAGTCGAAGGTGTGCTCTCGGCCTTCGATGGATAATGGCAGACCCAAAGCCGCGCGAGCGGCAAAGCACGGAACGACCCGATCCGCATGATCACCCGTGCTTCCGTACACATTTGAGAGTCTGGCTATGGCTGTCTGCACGCCCCTGCTACGAGCACCTATGCAGAGCGCTTCTGCCGCCGCCTTCGAGCGACCATAGACGTTGACCGGATCGAGGGGCGTGTCTTCACTGACCGGCAGTACAGCGGCCTGGCCGTAGACCTCCCGGCTCGAAGCCAGCAAGACCCAGGGCCTAAGACGAGCTTGCCTGGCCGTGCGAAGAGCGTTGCGCGTGCCTTCGACGTTGGTTCGCCAGCACAGATCGGGCTCACGCTGCCCCCAGATGACCCGCGACACTGCGGCGAGGTGAACGATCCCGACACATCCTTCAGCGGCGTCGGTAAGTAGCGCAGGCTCAAGGACATCCAAAGGGCGTCCGCAGTGAGTGAGCTTGAGGTCATAAGGCCGCACGCCGAAGCCGCTCCAAAAAAGTGAGGCGGCAAGAGCGCGGCCGATGAGTCCTTCAGACCCCGTGATGAGAATCGTGCCCGTCATGGATATCGCCTAGATGCAGCCGACCTACGCCTCGGCTCTGTCGTGCCATAACGCGACGTTGTCGATGCGCGTACAAACCTGGTTCCCACCATCGCAGAGGCCAGCGAAGCGTGAACCATAGCGCTGAAAGGGTCGCGGATGAAGCGCCATTAGGAAGCACCTTGTGTTTCGGACACAGTTCCTCCAGCCTCCGGTGCTTCTGCGTCATCAATGTCGAACTGACTTATGTAGTCGCGGACAACTCGCTCGAAGAACAGGGGCGCAGGTAGCTTAGTCCACTCTCGATAGTGTCCGAAGCCATAGCGCAAGCGCTCCACGAACTCGGCCAAGCGGTCCGGTTCATCATCTTGTTGACGAAGCGTCACCACAATCTCAAGAGGTTGAGGCGATGGCCACTGGCCAATGTGAGGCGCATACCGCACCAAGCGATGCGTGTCACAGCCTGCGGCATTCACTGCCTTAGGTGCAGCAACGCGTCGTCCATCCTTCACAATCTTAGGCTTCCCAAGGAGCATAGTCTCTCGGTAGCAGCTCACGCCTCGTTTCTGCTGGTGGAGCGTTTTCTGTCCCACCGACAGATAGGTGACACACCCGGAGTCAGCGCCTGACTGAATTCTGAACAGTCCGCTTCCAGGAGACGTAGACACCCAGAGAGAACGATCAGGCTCGATTTGGTCCGAAGACCGCGTGTCTTCCATCCATGTTTCGGCCAGTGCCTCCCTCTTGTCTTCCACTAGATACGGAGCAAGCCCATGACGGATACGAATGATCCTTGCCTCCGCCCACACCGTCTGCATCCATTGCTTTTCACCGATGGAGATTTCGTCGGTGGTAATGCTCTTATCTGCTAGCCATGGCCAGAGATTTACGACGTTCGATGAATCAACAAGCACCACGGGCTGTGCCCCATCATCCACTGACTCGCTGATGACCTCTCCAACAAAGCGCATGAATCGGGTCTTGCGCTCGCGTGGATCTTCGGCGAATTTGACAGGCGATAGACGTGCGATCTGCGCTAGGGCGTCAGATAGCTGTTCCCATCTGCTACTCGTGTACCCACCCGATTGCGTTTCATAAGCAAACCGGAGGTCGCAGCGCCCCGTTGCCACATCTAGGCGAACTGCGATCGGCAGAAAACTCGGATCGTTAGAGTACAGGCGTCCCGATTCTTTGCGGACAATAGTGATGCCAATGATTTCTCTCGGCCTACGGTCTGGATTGGGAAAGCAGTCCTCGACTGCAGAGGGTAAAGTGTCGATACGACCTTGGTGCGCCCACAGAAGATCTTTCATTGCAGCCTGTAGACGCATCAAGAAATCAGCCAATTTGACTCCTTTCTTGGTCTGCTGCGGGGGCAACAAGAACTGAACCGTGCAGCCTGCACTCGCCAACGCCCGTCTGGTGGATGGCTTGTTTACGCGGTCGTCGTACTTCCCCCCGCTGGTACCTGTTGCATCCTCATAGTAGGCACGTGCCATGATCAGACAAGCATGGCGTTTGTCTGAACGTCGCAACTGATCAGTTACACCCTTCCATGCCTCGACCCTTCGTTGGGAACGATCGGCGGCTGGCGCACGTTTCCCATTAGGCAGCTTAGAATCAAGTGAGGATTCAGGGCCATGAGTGCCCTTGGGCAGTCGATTACAAACGATTTCCAAGTCTCCCCAGAGTAGCTTCACTGCTGCCTTGAAAAGCAATATGTCTGACTCTGCCTTAGGTCCATCTTCATGGAATAGCACAAGGGCAGGCAGGGACTCTCCATATACGCGATGCAGGGCTTCGCGGTTGAACTCGATAATCTGTTCGAGCGCAAGAGCGTGCTGCGCTGCTTGGCCCTTCCGTGATGCGCCGAGCAAGCGGTCAGCCTGTGCGATCTGCGATAGATTGAGTTTGAACTCCTCCAGCACTAACTCCGCAATCCGCTCTGGCGACAGAGTCTTCAGGTAATCAGGAGTGAATCGAGAGTCGTCATTAGGAGACTCCTTGGCCATCTCTAGCAGGGCGCCGAGAAGCGTAGGCGCCTCGATCATCCGGGCCGCTGCTTGATGATCAGTGCTGTGAGATGTATTGATGCGCCTCGCTCCTTCGAAGGGTTGCAAGCCGAATTCACGGAACAACTTCGTCGCTTCTTCGAACGCCTCCAACTTGTCACGCTCTGGAACACCCGCTTGGATTGCGTGCTGTTCGTCGGAGATCCCCGGACGATAGCTAAGACGGACGCTGGCGGTCTGCGTATTGCCTTCACCACGAAGGAGGCTGGCTGCATCGTTCACATGAAGCGGAAGTCCTAGCGTGCGGCGAATGGCTTCGTAGGCGTTATCTAAGGTCCACCTGTATCCATTGGGACCACGACGACGCTGCAATGCGAACCTGAATGCGCGATCTGGATGCGCATCTGAAAATACTGTTCCCCCTATCTGAGAACGATCAAAAGCATCCTCGTCAATGGACTCAAGCCATCGCCTCTTGGATACGTCCATGACCAGTAGTGGCTGATGTAGAGAAGGCATAGTTTCTACACTCAGCGATACAACCAAACTCAGCCTGCCGTGCTCACCAATCTTGACCGGTGCAGTCACAAGCTCTGAACAATTAGGGCGACCACTCGCAGAGATCAGCCGACGCATCGGTCCGAGGCCGCCGAACAATTCCTGCCCAGCAAGGGCCCTTGCCGCAAGATCTGTCAGAGCCTGGAATGCAAGTGGATCGGCACTGCGCGTCGTACCTGTCTTGCGCTCCCATGGCCATGGGAGCGCTGTTGACGCAAAGGCATGGCAATGGATCAAATTTTTGCTGTTAGCTAAATCGATGACTCGGTCCGTAAGCCGTCTGTCGACTTTTCCAGGTTCCGCATATTTGGGGATGAGGTTGTTGATGATCCAGTCGTTCAGGAGTGGCTGCAGTATCCGGTGCAGCGTCTGCTCAGAGGTGCTTTCCAGATACGCGAATGGCTCAAGTTCGCGCGCCCCTTGTTTTGAGAAGCCTGCCAAATTTCCCTTGCTCAGCCCCATGTCAGACTTGAGTCGAATAGCGCTGAGAACTTGAACTTCGATCGAGCCGCGAAGAAAGGCGAACGGGAAGTTCTTCAGGTATTCGGTATCTACTTCGCGGGCCGCACTGTAGATGGCGGCAAACGCTGCCATTGCTTCCCGCGTCCAAACCAAGCATGTTCCGTGAACTTGCCGCTGCGGAATGCTATCCGGAACAGTGAACGGAAGGGTAATGAGCTCCCTCGGCGGTGCTTTTAGTTTACGAAAAAGTGGCTGTCGAGCCGTGGGCTGCGAGGCGGCCGCACCAAACTCGTCGTCAATATCTTGCAGCTCCATCTCTAAATT
>CALLYL010000026.1 GCA_937859535.1 uncultured Myxococcales bacterium | reverse complement strand
GATCGATACCAAGGCGCAGCTTGACCAGGCGCTTGAGCGCGGCCTCTTCGGTCTCGTCGTCCTCCAGCGTCAGCGTTGGCGGTTCCCACAGACCACCCCATAGCCCGAGCTCTGGGCGACGGACCAGTAGCACCTCGGTTCCGTGACCGATCACCAGCGTGACCAAGCGGACGGTTGGACTTTTTCTCTGTGGTTTGGCGGGCGGATAGGCTTCGGGATTGCCCAATTGGCGCACAGCACACTGGCTGGCGAGCGGACAGGTCAGACAAATCGGACGACGCGGCAGACAGACCGTGGCTCCCAATTCCATGAGCGATTGGTTGAGGTCGCCGGGATCGTTGGTGGTAGCGGTGAGCGTCGCTGCCGGTAGCAATGACTCAGCCAGCGACCAGTAGCGCCGCTTGCCACCCGCTGAATCTGGCCTTTCGTCAAGTAAAAAAAGACGGCTCAACACCCGAATGACATTTCCGTCGAGAATCGGGGCGGCTTGGCCCAGTGCAATGGAGCGAATCGCTCCGGCGGTGTACGGACCAATCCCCGGCAGCGCAGCGATTGCCTCGGGATCGTGTGGAAATTCGCCACCGTGCAGATCGCGAATGTGCTGAGCAGCCTTGTGAAGGTTGCGTGCCCGAGAGTAGTAGCCAAGCCCGCTCCAGTGCGACAGAACGTCGTCGAGCGGAGCATCGGCCAAGTCTGTCACCGTCGGAAATCGCGCCATGAAGCGCGAAAAATAGCCCTTCACTGTCTCGGTGCGGGTCTGCTGCAGCATGATCTCGGACACCCAAACGGCGTACGGATCGCGTTCTTTGCGCCACGGCAGGTCGCGATGTCCGGCCCGAAACCAAGCCAGCAGCGAATCTCGAATCGACTGAAATCGAACCGAACTCTGCTGTGAAAAGGGCGAAGAAGCGTCGTGGGCGGCGAGGATTTCTGGAAGGGCGTCTTCGTTCCGACTCGCCACCACGGCTCCTAACTGGCTTCGTGCTCGACGACGATCACGGTGCCGATGCCACCACGGACCGCGAAGTCACCCTCGACGCGGAGCCGACGAGGCTTGATGGCGGCGATGATGTCGTCAGCGATCTGGTTGGTGACCTTTTCATGAAAGGCCCCTTCGTCGCGGAACGACCACAGGTACATCTTGAGCGACTTCAGCTCGATGCACAGCTCGCCCGGCACGTAACTGATGCAAAACGTTGCAAAGTCGGGCTGGCCGGTCAGCGGGCACAGACAGGTGAACTCGGGGCAGTCAAAGCGAATTTCGTAGTCGCGACCGGGACGTGGGTTCGCGAACGTCTCAAGGCTTTTGGAGGGGCGGGACGCCATGGCCGGGATTCATAGTCGGCGGCGACGATTCTGTAAAGACTTCGCTGCGCCGCGTGTGGGAAAAGTGGGCAGTTAACGCTTCGGCTTGCGTCCGCCCTTTTTGGAATCTGACTTGGCGTTTCGTTTCGACTCTGAGGCCCTGGACTTTCCGTCGTGAGACCGATCCGATTTGCCCGAGCGGCTCTTCTCGTGCGGCGATTTTTTCGAGCCTACGGCGGGTTTGCTCTTCGCGTGGGCGATTCTGTTTGCCACTGGAGCCGTCGACTCTGCGCCGAGCAGCGATAGCTCAATTCGCCTCTGCGGCACCGATACCGAGTCAATCCGAACCCGCACCTGATCACCGAGGCCAAGACTCTTGCCGAGTCGAGGCGCTTCGTAGCGCAGCGTCTTTTCGTTCAGCTCGTAGTCTTCGTCCAGCCGCTCGCTGCGAACCAGGCCTTCCACATACGGCTCGTCGATTTCGATGAACAGGCCAGCAGTGGTCACGCCGGAGATGCTTCCCGAAAACTCCTCGCCGATTCGTTCGCGCATCAGCAGCGCCCGATACAGATCGACCACTTGCCGCTCGACTTCCATCGCTCGTCTCTCGCGCAGCGACGAATCATCGGCCCACAGCTTCATCTCTTTGCGAGGCGGCCACTCGCCGTAGACCTTGCCAGCGGGTAGCGACTCTTGTTGCAACATCAGCTTGAGCAGCCGATGGATGACGAGGTCGGGATAGCGACGAATCGGCGACGTAAAGTGTAGGTAGCGACGGGCTCCCAATCCGAAGTGTCCGACATTGTCGACGGAGTACACCGCTTGATTGAGAGAGCGCAGCACCAAATACGACAGCGACCGTTCGCACGCCTGACCTTTGATCGTTTCCAGGAACGTGCGCAGGACCAGCGGATCGTCGGCTGACTCGGGATCGATCGGGAAGCCAAAGCTGGTCGCCAGCTCCGCGAGTCGTTCCAGGGGTTCTCGACGCGGAGGTGCATGGATTCGCCACAGCACATCGAGTCCTCGCTCGGCAAAGTACTCGGCAATGGCTTCGTTGGCGGCGAGCATCGCATCTTCAATCATCTGATAGGCGCGCCGCACCAGCGCGTCGGCTCGCGAGCGCTTGACCGTCACCACCAGACGTGGATCATCCGCCGCTAGGATGACCTTGGCTTCGGGCAAGTCGAAGTCGAGTCCGCCTCGTCGCTCGCGTTGGCCACGTAGACGCGCTGACACCTCCTGCAGCAGCTTGAGCTGAGGCAGAAACGCTTGATAGTGTTCGTGCTGGCTGCCTGGCTCGCCAAACAGCACCGTCGCTACTCCGGCATAGTCAAAGCGCGCTCGTGATCGAATCACCGCTGCCATCAGCTTGCGTCCGACGACAAAGCCGTGCCTGTCGATATCCAGCCGAGCCACCATGGCCAGCCGCTCGACTTTGGGATTGAGCGAACAGATTCCGGCCGACAGCGGCAACGGCAACATCGACACAACGCGATCCGGCAAATACACCGACACGCCACGTCGCTCTGCCTCGCGATCGGTGGCGGTACCCGGTCGCACATAATGGGAGACATCAGCGACGGCTACCCACAATCGGAGGAGTCCCGGTTCTGGTCCCTGCTCAACGCACACTGCATCATCAAAGTCGCGAGCGGTCTCGGGATCGATGGTGACAAACGGTACGTGACGTAGATCCTCGCGATTGACCACGTCGGCTTCGGTGACAAACTCTGGCACCGTGGTCGCTTCAGCCTGAACCGCCGCAGGGAATTTTTCCTCGACCTCTTCACAGGCCAAGATTTTTTCGATCTCGGTCTTGGGATCGTCGGGCGCGCCGAGTATCGCGAGCAAGCGAGCGCACATTGGCTCACGTTCACTCTGCGGGTATTCCGTGATCTCGGCGACCACGGCTTTTCCGACCGCACTGTTCGGCGTCTCACCTTCGAGAAAAACCCGAGCCTGGATGCGCGGATCGTCGGGCCGGAGAATCGCTAGGTAAGCGACGATTTCGACGGTGCCGGTGAGTCGGGCTCGGCCTCGCTCGATGATGGAAAGGACGCGACCCTCGGGGCCACGGAAGCCTTGCCAGATCTTGAGCGCGACTTTGTCACGGTCCATGGCCACGCCTCGGTAGCGCGCCGCCACAAACACGTTGTCTCCACCATCGTCACGCTGCACGAAACCAAAGCCGCCAGGATGAACCAGGATTCTTCCATACACTGTATCGGCAGGTAGTGGCGGCAGCGCCGGTGTCGGGACAGGTGGGCGAGGTACGACGTCGGGTTTCGCGAATGCAGGTGGTGGTGCCACTTGCTCGAGTGCGACGGTGCCAGAGATCGAATAGCGCTTCCCGGGACCGCGCTCGATCTGTCCGGCTTCGACCAGCTCGGCGAGGAGTCGGCGGACGCGATGGCGGGTCTTTTTGTCGGCCCCACTGCGTTCGACGATCTCGGTCGCTTTCATACCGAGGGGATGACTTGGGCTGCTGAGAAGCCGAAGGATACCGTCGGTACTCACGGCGTCATTCGCGGCCAAGTCGGTCGCGCTCTCAGCGGACGGTTGGGGTTGGAGAGAGAAAGGGGTGCTGACAGAAGGAATTCTGTCCTCGGATTCTACGTCTGATTTTACGGACACGGATCGGAAGGAAAGTTGAAGCGTTGATAAGGGAGCACGGACCGAAAGGATCGCGCTCGTGACGACAAAGACTACGAATCTTAGATCGGAATTATCTGTGCGCAAGGCATGTCTACGAAAAGCGCTCGATAGGTCACGACAACTTGAGGTTCGCCTTGCGGGGAAGGTTTCGAGGTCTACGCTTGTTACAAGGATCACAAGCAGCGCTTCACCTGCTCCATGTCCGATCGTCTGGCGCGTGCGGGTAGCGCGTTAGCCCATCGGAGTGAGTGTGGGAACTCGATTGGTTCCACATCTAATCAAGAGAAGGTCGTGCGGATAGAAGGCGGTGTGGTGACTGGACGTCCAATGCAGAGGTAGTGCGAAGGCCTGAAGGTTTCATTCCGTGGCGGGAACGTAAAACAGAGGTGAAGCGGCTGCTCGTGGGCAAAGTGTCCGTCGAGCGGAAGATTGACCTTAAGCAGGGGCTAGTGCCCCGGAGACGAGCCTATGAGTCGTTATCAAGATGCACTGGCACGAAACGATGTAGACGATCCCGAGTCGGTGGAGCCGGAGCTCCATGAGTCGGAATCCGCTCATGAAGAAGAGGGCGGGCCCACCAACGACCCGGTACGGATGTATCTGAAACGACTGGGGGACGTTCCGCTGCTGACGCGAGAGGGAGAAGTGGCGGTCGGTCGACGCATGGCGGAAGGGAAAAGGGTGGTTCTGCTCGCGGTTCTGTCTTGCCATCAGTCGATGGTTGAGCTGCTGGCCGTGAAGGAACGACTGCTGACAGGTACGCTTCGGGTTCGCGATGTCGTTTCCGATTCGGAGGCGGATCACGAGGATGATCCTGATGCCGAGGCACACGATGCGCTGTTTTTGCAGAGACTGATCTCGCAGTTTGATGCAATTGCCGGTCGTTACGCAGAAATCCAGAAGAAGCAAAGGCTGATGCGGTCGCGTCGGCCGATCTCGGCGAGTCGTCGACAGCAAGTGACCTTGCAACTAGGTCAGCTTCGCGACCAGCTCGTTGAGGAAGTCGCTTCGATGCGGTTCCATCCTCGTCTGATCGAGGCGCTGTCGGAACGTGTGAAGACGATGGCCGAGAAAGCCGGTCAACTGGAGCACAACCTCAAGCAGCTCGAATCGCGTGCGGGAATGCCGGTGGCTTCGCTGCGCACGATTGTCGTTGATCTCGAGAAACAGACGGATGCACAGCGGCGCTCCCTGTCTCGCAAGTTGGGTCTTCGTGGAGAAGAACTCGTTGCGCTTCAGAAAGAGGCGGATGAGATACTCGCCGAGATTGCCAAGCTTGAGCGGGAGTCTCGACTTGAACATCCGGAGTTGGTCAAGCTCTGCGACGAAATCTCTCTTGGAGAACGATTGGCGAATCGGGCTCGCCGGGAACTACTGGAGGCGAATCTCCGACTCGTGGTGTCGATTGCCAAGAAGTACACCAATCACGGGATGCAGTTTCTGGATTTGATTCAGGAAGGCAACCTGGGACTGATGCGCGCCGTGGACAAATTTGAGTACCAGCGCGGCTACAAGTTCTCGACGTACGCGACATGGTGGATCCGTCAGGCCATCACGCGTGGCATCTTCGACCAGTCGCGAACGATTCGCATACCGGTTCATGTCTTCGAGACGGCGCGCAAGCTGTTCCGGATTACGAACGAGCTGTCTCGACAGATTGGCCGTGATCCGAGTCCAGAGGAGATTGCCGAAGCGAGCAACTTGCCATTGAGCAAGGTTCGTCAGGTGCTAAAAGTCGCCTCGCGGGAGCCGCTGTCACTAGAGACACCGAGTCCGGTGCGTGAAGGCTCTAACCTTGGTGACATGATCGAAGATCCGAATCTTCCTTCACCTTCGGAATCCTTGATCGATGCCGCGCTGGTGCATCAGACGCGAGCGGTACTCAAGCTGCTGCCCGTGCGCGAGCGTCGGATCCTGCGGATGCGTTATGGGATTGAGCAGGAAGGGGACAAGACCCTGGAGGAAATCGGACAGAACTTCGGTTTGTCACGGGAGCGGATTCGCCAGATCGAAGTGCAAGCACTGCGCAAGCTGCGACATGCGGCAAACTCACGGCACCTCAAGTCGTTTGTCGAGCCATAGGTTGGGAAAGAGGGAAGCCGTTTCGCGTGATTCACTTACTTGTGATGACACCACAGCCGATGCGGGTACCGGAGTTGCCCGAGGGCTGTGTGCGAAGATCGTCCGGCTTCTCGTGCAGTACAATTGCACGTCCTACCACCGACATCTCTCCTGCTGTAACCGTGATTCCCTTTAGGATGGCCTCCAAGCGACCAGTTCCATCCGCAGCAACTGTGATGTTACCGAGATCACCTGCGTGTCGCGGGTTCTGATCCATCCCACCGTGATCCATTTTCTGCGGGTTGAAGTGCGGACCGGCTGAAGCAGCGTCCGCTGCT
>CALLYL010000025.1 GCA_937859535.1 uncultured Myxococcales bacterium | reverse complement strand
GGCTTTGACCCAGCCAAGGTGCGAGTGAACGGTGTCGGTGCTGGCGGCCAAGACCACGCAGTCACGGTCGGCAAAGTCGCCGTGCTTGTCGTTTAGACCCACAAGCTCCGTCGGACAGACGAAGGTGAAGTCCATCGGGTAGAACATCAGCAGAACCCATTTTCCAGCGTAGTCGGTAGAGGAGATCGTCTTGAACTCTTTACCGACGAGGGCTTGGGTCTTGAACGAGGGGGCTGGCGAAGCGACTTGAATGCTCATGGTCTGTTCTCCTGTTGGATGGCTGGGCGAGTGTTTAGCGCTCTTGAACACGGTGGCTGAGACTAATTTTAGAATTGATCTAAATCTGAGTCCAAGCTTGGTCAATGGGATGCCAAAAACAGGGGTTACACGTCAACCTTTGTCTGCGCAGCCGAAACGCTCGACGACAAGCTGAGACGATGCAAGCCTCTGTCACTCGGTCAAAGTTTGTGAGATGTTGGTAACGATGCGGGGGCAAGCGGCTGCACGGTGCCGTGATCTGGCCTGTCTGTGGGCATGGCTATTGTGGTCATGCGTGTTGGCATCGTCGTCGCTAGCGTCCGCAAAACCGGAGACGAGGAATACGTCCCAGATCGCCGATAGCGTGGCTCTGGCCCGAGTGACACAGCTCATCAAGGCCGCGCAACTGGCGAACCAGCAGAACGCGCTGTCGCTTAGCTACCAGTTGCTTGAAGAGGCGTATCGGCTACGGGCTGATCTGGAGACGCTCTATCTTCTGGGGCAGCTCGCGTATAACGAGCGACGTAGCGTGGAGGCTGCGGATTTGCTGCGTCGCTATCAGGCCGAGCACGAAGGGCCGCTTCCCGAGCAGCACAGCAGCGTCACCCGAATCCTGGCCGAGCCGCTGCCACCGTCTGGTGAGGTGCTCATTTTGGGTGAGAAGGGCTCACTGGTGTTGGTCGATGAGCGGGTGGTTGGAATCCTGCCGCTCGCGGCACCACTGCTGCTCTCTGCGGGCAAGCATCAAGTCGTGCTGGAGTTGGCAGCTCGTCGCAAACAGCAAGACCTCGACATTCATGCGGGGTCGAGCTGGCTGCTGCGTAGCACCATCGAGTCAGACGACATCGCGCTGTCATCAGCGCCGCTCATCGTGTGGCTCCCGCATTATCGGGGGCTCGACGTCGAGGCCGTGCGTCAAGTCGAGCTTGCCATCGAGCAGGCCGCCCACGATGCGGGCTACATTGTGAAGCGTCAAGAGAGCGCGCTGGCGACGGTTCCTCAGCTTACGACGTGTCTCAACTCCCTGCTCTGTCAGGAGGAGCTGGGCAGGCGCAGCCAGGCCGACTATGTACTGCTGCTCCACTCGGAGCACAGCGGGCTGGGTCAGCAGTCAGACTGGCGACTGCATCTATCGCTGATCGATGTCGCGGTGGGTGATCGTGCGGTGAGCGCGAATCCAGTCTGTGCAAGCTGTACGGTTGCGAAGGCGGCAAACACGGTCGGGGCGGCGGTGGGACTGCTGTTCGAACAAGCGCTCCAGCGGCCTCGCGGTACGCTTCAGATCAGCAGCACGCCGTCCCGTGCCGAGGTCTTCATTGGCGAGCGCAAGCTGGGGATTACCCCGCTCAATCGTCCAGCGTGGGCAGGACGGGTGCCGATCGAGGTCCGCGCTCCCGGTCTGCCGCCGTATCAGGGTGAGATATTGATCGAGCCGGAGCGGACGGTATCGCTTCAAATCCAGCTTGGCGATGGTGTCGTGGAAGACGAGACGCCGACGCAGAGGCAAGCCAAAAAGCCGCTTTTCAAAAAATGGTGGCCGTGGGCGATTGGCGGGGTGGTGGTCGGTGGTGCTGCCTTGGGGCTTATCCTGGGCCTTGTGCCGCGCAGCCACCAAAACATCAACTGGGTGCCGTAACCTCGGCTGGTCCCAGTTGGGGGATTGTGGGTGAGCGGGGCCTCGACTGGTTTGGATTTAATCCAAAATAATGGCAAGGTCTCCACTAATCATAAATGGCAATTCTTGTTGATTGGTTCTCGACCTGACGAGCGCGTTATGCAATGTTGCTGAGCAGAGTAAGTCGGTCGGTTGACCGTTCATCTCCAGAATAGCACATAGCGAGCTCATCAGATGACCCAAACAGCAATGAACGCAGAGGTTGCCTCGATTTCCCCAATTGCCGTGGCCGAGCACGTGCTGTCCCCTAATATGCGTCTGCATACGGACGCATTGATTGCCTATTTTCAGCGGCTGGTTCAGGCGGGTGAAGATATCGACATAGCTAAATCATATCTACAAACCCTGCATGACATTTCCCACTTTGTGGATCTCAAGAGTTGTTTGGTATCGGATCTGACCGGGCGGCGGGAACCTCGGCTCTCGCGAGAGACGCTGCTGCAGTTTGGTAAGCTACTCAAAGATCGGCGATTGCAAGCGCGGCTGAGTCGGGCGGCGCTTGGCAAAAAGACCGGACTATCGGAAGCGACGATCAAGTTCATCGAAACGGCACGGACCCGGCCGACGAGGGGAACGCTGCTGCGGTTGATGGCGGTGGATGAACTTCAGCTAACCTGGGCAGATCTGGCAATCCTACGGGAGCTGCCGCTGCCCATTGAGCGCTCGACGACGCCGCAGGAGCACAACCGAGCGGGCTCGATGAATTGGTACGTGACGCCAGGCTACGACGGGGTGCGGCTGGTGGAGGACTTGGCGCGATTCCTTCAAGGCGCGGGCGGACTGGTGGAACAGACCAGTGCGTACCTGGATCACCACAGCGCACTCGACTATCTGGCGATGACGCGGGGGTCTTCGGTAACGATGGCGCACCACTCGAAGATTCCGCTTCATGAGATTGCCAAGGCGATCATCGCGACCAATGCTGGGGTGGGTTTGAACGTGATTGTGCTCGGGGCAGGCAACGGAGTCCTAGAGACCAAGCTCGTGCAGGATCTCATCGCGATGCAGAGCAAGGTCGATGCGGATCTGTGTCTGCTCGATATCAGTCAGCCGCTGCTCAGCGTCGCGTACAAACACGCGGTGGATACGCTGGGCGGAATCGCTGGGATGCACATCTGGGCGATGCAAGGGAACTTCCACCGGCTGGGCTCCTATACCCAACTTCATTATCAGCCGTCGTCGCGTACGCAGCGAACGCGGGTCTACACGATCTTGGGCTGCACGCTCGCCAACTTGGATGATGAAGTGCAGTTTTTGATGAACAACTTGAATGCGGTGGCTCGAACCAACGACTACTTGGTGGTCGACTTGCAGCTCGGTTGGGGACGGACTCCGGATGAGATCATGGCCAATGATCCGGCGCTGCAAGGGGAGATTCCCAAAGCGACGGCGCGCTGGCTGGAAGGACCGATTCGGCGGAGCTGTCCAGATGTGCGCGAGATCCACATGACCTGTCGGTTGGACCCGGCCCCCATGCAGGGCAGCTATACACTCACGGTGCTGGCCAATGTCCGGTCGCAGAGTCAGGGCGATCGGATGTTTTCCATGTTCCGTTTCCGTCGCCATGACAAGCATCTGTTCGTGCGAACGATGTCCGAGCTGGGCTGGGATTTGGTTGCCGGACCTCCCATGGCTCGTGAAGACGGACGAGAGATTTCGGCGGTCCTGCTGTTTCGGCGGCGGTAGGAATCGCACAAAGACGGTGCCGCTTTCTGTTAGGCTGCGGCGCGATGTTTTCCCTTCTGTCCTATCGCTGCGGTCGTTGCAAACGGACTCACTCATTTTGCAATGACATGAGGGTGGCGCTGTCGGCACTGGACGAGCTTTTTGAAGAGCTTTCATCGTCGGTAGAGCATGCCGAGCTGTGTCAGCGATTTGAAGACTCCGAGGGCAAAATGCTCGCGGTGTTGGTGGTGGCAAACGACAGCCAAGAAGTCTCTGTCCTGCGCTCCTTTTCAGGAGACTTGGGCAGCCAAACGGACTGGCCTGGCTTTGTTCCGGCGGTGCTTCGGAGAGAGAAGACCGCTGTCCAGGAAGCCGCAACGCTGGTGCAGATTCGCAGTCTTGAAGCCGAGATGCGGTTCAGTAGTCCCGAGCGAACTCAGGTGCTGCGACAGGAGCGGCGTCAGCTTTCACGGACGCTCATGGAGTCGATGCACGATGCGGCTACCTTGCAAAACAGAGCGGGCTACATCGCGCCGCTTCGTCAAGTATTTGATGGAAACGGGATTCCTTCGGGCACGGGAACCTGCGCGCTTCCGAAGCTCCTTCATGCCGCCAACGTAGCGCGATTGCATCCGTTGGCCTGGGCCGAGGCGTACTTTGAGCACACCCCGAAGCGTGGCCAGGAGTCTCGTCATCAGCGACTCGATGCACCCTGTGAGCGTCGCTGTGATCCAATCTTGGGATTCCTTCTGTGTGACTGTATGTGAGGTCTGCCGCGAGCGGCTCGGTCTGGCCGGTCGACCGACAACCCGGTCCGCTTTGTGATTCCTCGTTACTGGGGACAGAGTGCCTTGACCAGTTCGCCTAGCACTTGATGCAAGGGCGCATCGATGCAGAGCGCGGCCAAGGAATCAGCGCGGGTTCTTCCCTGGTTGACGATCGCAATGGGAATGTCGCGCTCGTGGGCTCCTTTGGCGAAGCGGAATCCTGAGTAGACCGCGAGCGAGCTGCCCAAGATCACAAGCGCAGTGGCACCATCGAGCATCGACCAGGCCGAATCGACCACCGGGCGCGGCACGTTTTCCCCGAAAAAGACCACATCCGGCTTGAGAACTCCGTGGCACTGCGGACAGGCGGGCACAACGAAGTCGCGTGCGAGCAGCGGAGACAGCTCAGCATCACCATCGGGGTTCAGCTCGGCATCGCCCGCTTGAACGCGCTCAAAGAGCTTGGCGGGCAGACCCGGATTGAGCTGCTCCAGCGTGTCCTGAAGAGACGTTCGTGGGATGCGGAGCGCACAAGACAGACAGCGGACCCAGTGTAGGCTGCCGTGCAGCTCGGTGAGCTTTGCGGTTCCTGCTGCGCTGTGCAGTCCATCGACGTTCTGGGTAATCAGTCCGGTGGTGCGACCGCTGTTTTCTAGCTTGGTGACCGCCAGATGACAGGAGTTTGGCAAGGACTGCGCCACTTTGGGCCAGCCCAGATAGCTGCGTGACCAGTAGCGACGGCGAGCATCTTCGTCGCGTAGGAACTCTTGAAGCTGCATCGGTTGTCGTTTGCGGAGGGTGCCGCTAGGGCCTCGGTAGTCGGGAATTCCTGAGTCTGTACTAATACCTGCGCCAGACAGCAGTGCAAATCGCCGCCCACGCAGCAGCGAGACCAAGCTGTCGATGGGGTCGTTTCGTCGCTCCGCATCCGCCGCGACATCGAGTGTAGGAATCCGTACCGCCAAGGTGGGGCCGATTATAATGGCGAAATTGACGTAAGGTAACCTGAGCTCCACACCGATCGGGTGATGGGGGCGGACTCGCTTGTTACGACCCATACAGTGGGGGAGGGAACGGGCAGCGAGGCTCCGTGCTTGCCAACAGCCGACCTGTTCCCTCGCGAGGATAACCATATGACCAAGCCTTCCTTAGGAACACTTTGGATTCCCAGTCTTTGCGCCTCTGGACTTGTTCTCCTTCTGGGGGCGTGTGGAGATCCTGCCTCCACCCAAAATCAAAACGACATGTCCGTTGTCGACATGACACCGGTGAAGGATACGACCCCACCACTGTTTAGTGGAGCGACCAATGCCACGGCGGCACTCGGTGCGGTCACGATCAACTGGAACGCAGCCAGCGACGATTCCACTCCTGCTGGGAGCATTGTCTATAGGGTGTTCCAGGCCACTTCCCCCATGGGACAGAACTTTGGGACTCCTACCGCAACCACTGCGGGTGGGGCCACGACACACACCGTGACTGGGCTTACTGCCAACACCAAATACTACTTCGTGGTGCGGGCGGTTGATGCCTCTGGAAATGTTGATAAGAACA
>CALLYL010000024.1 GCA_937859535.1 uncultured Myxococcales bacterium | reverse complement strand
TCGGCACGCCCGACCCGATCGACGCTGGCACCATTGTCCACAACGACGGACGCCGTTTCCCCGTCGGCCTGCATGTCTGGATCGACAAGACCGACGGCACGCTGATGACCGAGGACCGCCAGATCCTCGCCAAGCCCGACGAACAGACCGCGAAGCTCGCCATCGTCGTGCAGCAGATCGTCGAGGTGGTACGGCGCAGAGAGCAGAAGACGGGCAAGCCGTGCTTTCTGCGAGGCGGAATTCTGCACGCGGTCCGTGATGCGAGCTTGGCGTCGATGGTGGCGCACGACGAGCACGGAGGCGGAGCGGCGCTACTCGGCTATGAGCTGGCGCGGATGATCTTCTGTGACGCCGAGCCGCTGGCCGGGGGAGTGCCGTCTCCGCTGTCGCTCCTCGGCAAGGGACTTCGCGGTTCTCGAAGCCTGGCGGGTGACCAAGTCCGCGATGTCATCGAGCATGAAAAACCCGCAGCGCTCCCAGCCCCGAGCACCGTGACGAAGCCATCAACCGGAACGGCTGCGACCAAGGCCGAGGCCGCGAGTGAAGCCGCAAGTCTCCTCACCGACAAAGGCCGAGGTCACATCTTTCACGGTGAGGTAAATCCCAAGGATGGTGCTGCCCGAGGCTGGCACTATGAACCGAGCGGCGACAAAGCCAAAGGAACTCAGCTCATCGAAGCGACGCTGAGCCCACCCGACAAGCACGGTGTCTACGAAGGCAACGTGGTAATCGAAGGCGTCAAAAAAGGCGACCGCTCGACCTTTTTTCCAAAAAATTGGACGGCGAGGCAGGTCGAAGCGGCGATTGAAGAGGCGTACACAACACGGAAACCCGAACGAAGGTCGGGTGAATTTCGTGGAACCACATCAAGCGGAATGGACATCACCATGCGCCTCGATGGCAAAGGCAAGCTGGAGTCTGCTTACCCGATCTACGAAGGCCCGAAGTACCAAGGACCGAAGAAATGAAGATCCACTTAGAGGACATGGAAGGCTCGCGGCATCCGGTAATCGTAATCGACGACGTGCCCGATGAGCAGCGACGCAATCTGCTGTACGACTTCCTCTATGACAGCAAGGGTAACGAAGATTTAAGGCTGGCAGCTCTCGACCGGGCAGAAGCTGGAACGCCGGAGCCGAGTTGGGCCAACAACTACGCCAGCACGGCTATGTTTCCCGACGGGCGGGTCGTGATTACGCAGCTCGAGTACCTGCTCGAAGACGACCAGAAGGACCATCCACCGCAGACGGTGATTACCATTGCCGAGGCACGCAAGCTCATCCTCGATTGGATCGAGGCACGGGACAAGTGGTACGCGGAGCGGGAAGCGACGCAGTCGCACACCTCCGACGATCCGTCAAACGTCTCTCGTCGGTGATAGCGAGTTCAGCCGCATCAAGCGCGGCGTATCGCAACGACATTCCCCCGTTCCCACGCGATTCCTCGCAACAAAAAACCCCAGCCTTTGCGGGCAGTTGGCGGACTGGACTGGACCACGGTGAACTACACCGATTTCGTGGGCGGCTCGAACGGCCGATAGGAGGGGACCGAAGACTTGGACGATCTCCAGGGGCGAGAGCTGCCGCTTGTCGAGTCGGGAGCGCAGGCTCTGGCCTCGGATCATCTCCATGACGTAATAGAGGCTGCCGCTCTGGGTTCGTCCGAAGTCGTAGACCGCGACGATGTTGGGGTGGCCGATGCGCGTAACCAGCTCGGCTTCCATCTGGAAGCGGCTCGATAGATCGGTGCTGTCGCTCAGCTCTTTGCGAAGAACCTTGATGGCGACGGGACGACCCAGCTTTTCGTGAACCGCCGAGTAGACGACACCCATCGCGCCCTCGCCCAGTCGGGCAGATAGTCGATACTTGCCGAGTATCGAGCCAGGGCTGAGCTCATCCCCCGAGGAGTCAGCAGAAGCCTGCAACATTGCACCTTACATCTTATGCCAAGCCGTACCCTGGCTGAAAGGCTCGACTATCTCGACAACGCTACTGACACGGACAGATCGAGCGCCGACCACCGGAACCGCATACTGACCCTAGGCCATCCATGTTGGTACGGTGGTTCGCTGGACAGAGATTGTACGATGAGCAGAACAGCGGACCAGCCAGGCCATTCAGCGGCGAGCTGCCCGCATCTTCCATGCAGGCATAGGTATAGCTGCCCATGCTCACTGCTCCACCGAGCCCAAACGCGGTGCTAAGAGCTTGGCATTCCGCCATCGTGTCCTGCGCCGCAAACCAAGTGGCGTCATCAATGGTGAATGGCAAACCAAGGCTCGCGCACACAGCGTTACATGCTTCACCACATTTGTTCGGATTGAAACACCAACGAATACCAGCAACTACGCGACAGTTCGATGAGCAGACACCAGCCACACATAGCTCCGTGGCAGCACAGGTCTTGCCACACACACCACAGTTTTTTACATCGGTATTGGTGTTTATTTCGCAGCCGTTGGCATCCGCCATGTCACAGTTTGCGAACCCTGAATTACATGTCCCTAAACTACACACGCTGGCTGCACATTTCGCGGAAGCATTGGCGTAGTTGGGGCAGGCTTTGCCACAACCGCTACAGTGCGCAATGCTGGTCGTGATGTTGGTTTCGCAGCCGTTGGTGACGTTACCGTCGCAGTTGTCGAAGTTGGCATTGCAACTCCCAATCCCGCAGTTGCTGGCTGCGCAGCCGGGCGTACCGTTGGCAACCGCACCGCAGACCTTGCCGCACGTCCCACAGTTGCTCGCATTCACTGCTGTATCCGTCTCGCAACCATCCACAGGGCCCGCTTTGCAGGTTCGGAAGCTCCCGGTACACATCGTCGAAGTGCAGCTCCCAGCCGAGCACGCAGGCGTCGTCGCGCCAACCTTGGTGCAGACATTGCCGCAGTTTCCACAGTTGCCCAGGTCGCTCGCTCCGTTGGTTTCGCATCCGTCGCTGGCGTCTCCATTACAGTCTAGATAGAGGCCTTGGCAGCTTAGCTGGCACTTGCCCTGTACACAGACTCCCACCGCGTTGGCACCCGCCGAGCAGACCGTCCCGCAGCCTCCGCAGTTGCTCGCATCGCGAAACGTGTCGGTTTCGCAGCTATCGGTCGAGTTCCCATTGCAGTCTTTGTACCGAGCACCACAGGTCGTGACCCCGCACTGGCCATCGATGCACGTGGCCTCACCCACAGACGGCAGGGGGCATTTGTAGCCGCATGAGCCGCAGTTGTTGAGGTCACTCCCCGCGTTCACCTCGCAGCCATCGTCGGCATTGCGGTTGCAATCGAGGGTCTGACCGACGCACATCAGCGACTGGCAGCCATCGCCACTGACGCTGGTTGTGCCCGACAAGTCGGTGCCGCACAACGACGTCGACGCATCGCAGGAGGCAAGGCCAAGAATACCGATTAGTAACGCCGCGTAATAACTGATGAATCTCATGGGCTGGCCTCTCAATTAGGATTACTTGCATCAGAGGATGCCAAGTCTGACTCAATTTTTAATCATTATACGTTCTATCTAGCTATTGCTGAAGTCCATCCTGGCTGAAGTGCATGGTACTTCGATTTGGGCTACCGAACGAACCGTAGCGGGACATCATGCGTACCACGGCGTAGGGTACACATTTAGGATATCAAGAGTAGTGCCAGGGCCGCTCACTACGGACTACACACCGCAAACATGTAGGTATAGGAGTCTGGATGGCAACAGCTTGAGCCGTTGTAGCAGCTCGCATCGTTCATGTTGTACGAGACAAACACTTCGCGATGATAACCGGGCATACAACTACCGTTATTGATCCAAAGCGTACCTAGACCCAAGCTGGCTGGTGTAATCGGTGGTGCGTAAGCCATCCACTGGGTCAGGGTACACACTGTCCACGGAGCCGGGATGAGAGCCGGATTCCAAGAGCCCCAAGTTACAGCCGAATTACACACCTTGATGTTGGCGCTGACCGTGACCTTGGTTCCGCCGTAGTTGATGCACGGATCGCTGACGCAGGTGCCATTGCTACAGAACTGAACGCCTGGGCAGACTTTGCCGCAGACACCGCAGTTGTTCTTATCGGTGTTGGTGTTGATTTCGCAGCCGTCGGTGTCTTTCATGTTGCAGTCACCGAATCCAGCTTTGCAGGCCCCCATGCTGCACGCGCTGGCCACACACTGCGAGCCGGCATTGGCATAGGTGGGGCAGGCTTTGCCGCAAGCACTACAGTGCGCAATGCTCGTCGTGATGTTGGTTTCACAGCCGTTGGTGACGTTGCCGTCGCAGTTGTCAAAATTGACGTTGCAGCTTCCGATCCCGCAGTTGCTGGCTGCACAGCCGGGCGTGCCGTTGGCAACCGCCGCGCAAACCTTGCCGCACGTCCCACAGTTGCTCGCATTCGATGCTGTATCCGTCTCGCAACCATCCACAGGGCCCGCTTTGCAGGTTCGGAAGCTCCCGGTACACATCGTCGAAGTGCAGCTCCCAGCCGAGCACGCAGGCGTTGTGGCACCGACCTTGGTGCAGACGTTTCCGCAGTTTCCACAGTTGGCCAAATCGCTGGCACCGTTGGTTTCACAGCCATCGCTGGCATCTGCGTTACAGTCCAGGTACAGAGCCTGGCAACTGAGCTGGCACTTGCCCTGTACGCACACACCGACCGCATTCGCCCCGGCTGAGCAAACCGTGCCGCAGCCGCCGCAGTTGCTCGCATCACGGAAGGTGTCAGTTTCGCAGCTATCAGCGGGATTGCCGTTGCAGTCCTGGTAGCGAGAGCCACATGTGGTGACCCCACACTGGCCAGCGATGCACGTGGCTTCACCTACAGATGGAGCGGCGCACTTGTAGCCGCATGAGCCGCAGTTGTTGATGTCGCCAGCCACGTTGGTTTCGCAACCATCGGCGGCGTTGCTATTGCAGTCCAGATTATCGCCAGCACACACCAGCGACTGACAGCCCGAGCCATCTGTGGCGGAGTTGGCCGCACTAGGAGTGGCGCAATTGGATACCGAATCCTCACATGAAGACAAACAGAGCACAGCAACTGCCAACGCCACGCAATAACTGATGAATCTCATGGGGCCGCCTCTCAAATAGGATGATTCACATCCAAGGATGCGCTGTACGTTTTTATTTAAAAACATTCTATTTTCTACGAGGATATTAAGAAAGGCCATTCTTGCCTGCGAGATCACGCTGTGATTACCCACCGCAATCGCGTTCAGACGGCCCAGCCAACACCCGCTTACAGCCAAACAAATTGGTGCAGTACATGTTCATAACGACGCGAAAACTCACACGAAATTGTCTGGGGGCATGCCTCAGCGTACTCCTGCTCACGGGGAGCCAACCGGGCTGCGGTCCGACGGATCCGTTGTCCCCCCAGCTACTCCCGGTCGATGAACTGCATCAAGCCGAAGGGCTCGGCAAAGACGGTGATCTGACGATCAGCACCGCAGGTACCATCGTCAACCGCTACGCCGCACTGGCCACTGCCGCTCGACCGGGAGACAAGACCATCAAGCTGTCCTCGGTGGCCGGTCAAGGTGTTGACGCCCTGCTGCCGCTCGCTGTCGATGACCTGCTACTGATCATCCAGATGCAAGGTGCCGACATCGACACCGGTAACACCGTAAATTACGGCTCGATCGTCGATCTGCGCAGCGCCGGTCGCTACGAGTTCATCGGTGTCACGTCGGTAGATCAGGCAAACGGCACCATCTCGGTCTACTCCGGCTGCGGCGGGCTCAAAAATGGCTACGAGCCGTCCGGCCATGTTCAGGTGATCCGCGTTCCGCAGTACAAGAACCTTACCGTCTCAGCCGGTGCCGGCATCGTCGCGCCAGCGTGGAACGGCCAGATTGGCGGAGTCGTTGCGCTGCAGGTCCGCGACACCGTGACCTCAAGCCGGACAACGTGATGCTGCTTGCGGGGGCAGAGGGGAGCG
>CALLYL010000023.1 GCA_937859535.1 uncultured Myxococcales bacterium | reverse complement strand
CGCTGGAAGTAGCTCTCGATGCGTCGATGAAATCCCCACGGACTGCCCGATAGATAGAACACCGGCTTTCCCTGGGCGAGCTGGCTGAGCACTTTCGGTGCATTGGCAAACGCAATCAGCTCCCAGGTGCTGCGGAGAAGCGCGTTTTCGATCATCTTTTTGCGGTCGGTGATTTGAGAGTCGAGCAGCGTGTCATCGACATCGGACACCACCGCCAGCCCTGGCGAACCATCCGCGACCAGCACTTGTCCCTGTACCGGTGCGGCCTCGTAGCCGGGCTGTCGAAGGCGCAGCTCGACCGGGGCTTGCGGCGGCGTCAGCTTGGCGGGCAGCTTGACCGTTAGGTATCCGCGATCGTCGCTCACGGCGGGCAGCGTATGACCGGCCACAGTGACCTCCACTGCGGCAAGGGGCAGGGCGTTGGCATCGAGCGCTTGCAGCGTTTCGTGGATGCGCTGGATCTTCGACTGTCCCGGCTCCGGCAGGGGGTCCGGTGGTCCTTTCGAGACCCGTCCGTACAGCACACCGTTTTCTGGCGTGGCATAGCCGGTATACAGCTCGATCGAAGCTGGTTTGCCTCGGGGCTTCTGACAGCCCATCCCAGTGATACCTACGAGCGCTAGCGACCCCACCACTACAGCAATTCGCATGGCCATACGGTATCGCAACTGCCACATCGGCGGTGCAAGGTGGCGTCCCTTCGACGTGGGGGATTAGCTTAGACGGCTGAGTAGATTGCGGGCGAGTTCGCGGATGTCGTCGCTAAAGCTCGTTTCGGTCAGGTAGCGCAGCTTCCCTACCAGGGCTCGGGTCCGACGCGGCAGGTGGCGCCGGTCCAGCAGTTCGCCGATGCGGGTCATCGCCTCGCGAATCCGCGACTCCTTTTCGTGTTCTAGGATCTGCTCTAGAAACTCGTGGTCGTCGGGAAGTGAGAAGCGCGACAAATACTTTTCAGCGGCGCGGCTGATCTCTTGACGATTGGTTGCCTCGGCCAGCTTTCGAAACAGCGAGGCTCGGTCCTCGACCGGCTTTTTCTTGGCCGCCGGCTTCTTGCCACCCTCTGCTTCCGTTCCCTCGGCCACCGGCGCTTCGGGCGCAGGTGCTGGCGCAGTCGGTGCGACCGCCTTCGGTTCTTCGGGCGGATTGTTCCGGGCCGTGAGGTTGAGCTTGTCGGCCAGCTTGCCCAGCTCTCCCTTGGCGAACGCAGCCTCGAGTACAGCGCGGTATTGTTTTTGTCGCGTCTCTTCGCCGTGTGGCGGTCGCTCCGATGGGGTGCTGCTTCTTCCGCTACCACCCCCAGCGCGACGCTTGTCGATCTCACGCCAGGACGGCTTCGGTCGGTCTTCGTTTCCCATGGTCTTACACTCTTGCCGGAAGGCCCTAGCCCAGCTCGTGACGAGGTGGTCGGCCAAGAAGGTCGGACATCACCTGCCCGACGGGTTGGTTTTCATAAAGAACCCGATAGATCGCCGCGCTGATCGGCATCTCGACCGAGACTTTCATCGACAAATCGCGTACCGAGCGGGTGGTGCGGATACCCTCGGCGATTTGCCGCATTTCTGTCTGCACCTCAGTCAGGTTCTTGCCTTGCGCGAACAGCAGCCCAGCCTGACGGTTGCGGCTGAGAGGACCGTTACAGGTGAGCACCAGATCGCCCATTCCTGCCAGGCCAGCCAGCGTCAGAGGATTACAGCCGAGCCGCACTCCGAGTCGGGTGATCTCGGCCAGCCCACGCGTAATCACCGCTGCACGGGTGTTGTGGCCAAAGCCAAGTCCATCGGCGATGCCGCAGGCAATGGCGATGACGTTCTTGACCGCGCCACCGATCTCGGCCCCGATGACGTCGTCCGAGGTATAGACCCGGAACGTGCCGACCTGAAACGCTTTCTGCACCGCTTCGGCAATCGCCCGTTGCTTGGCGGCAGCAACGACAGCCGTCGGATGCTTTTCAATGGTCTCTTTGGCAAAGCTTGGCCCCGACAGCACCGCGATTCGATCGTGAAGAGTGCTCGGGAGCACCTGCAAAAGGACTTGGTCCATCGTCAGCAGCGACTCGTTTTCGATGCCCTTACTGGCCGTGACCAGGATGACTTGCGGCGGTAGGTCGCTGGCGATCTCGGAAAACACCTGGCGCATCGTGTGGGTCGGCACCACGGCGACCACCAGCGATGGAGCATCCTTGGGAAGCGCCAACACCGACGCTTTTAAATCGGAAGAATACCGGAGCGATTCTGGCAGCCGTAGCCCCGGCAGATAGCGACGATTTTCGTGGAGCGCTGACATCTCGGTCATCTGCGCGACATCTCGACCCCACAGCGTGACCCGGTGCTGGTTTTCACTGAGCACACAGGCCAAAGCGGTGCCCCAACTGCCGGCTCCAACGACGACGATATCCATGGTGGTGTTTCCGCTACAGACTTGCTTGGCTTGAAAAGAGGCGACGCTTGCTAACGGCTTGGGCGTCGAGGTGAGACACCTGGGCGACAGCGCTCGCGTGAGCAACCGCTAAACCGTGATTCATCATAACAAAAAGCGCCGACCTTTCGTGCTAGCAATTTTGGCCGGTCCGTTTGTCGGATCGGGCTGCGGGCGCGAAATTGCAGGTGAATAAAATCGTGTTGCGGGTACAAGTGCGCGACGCCGCTTGGACCTTCGCGAACGTTGGCTTGCCGACAAACTTTGCCGCGAGCGTCCATAGTTAGTCGTGTTAACCTCCAAATATGTCGCGTAAGTTGCTACGTAGTTTGGTCCTGTTCTCCGTCGCGATGTCCCCATTGGCCGCGCAGGCTGATGAGGCCGCCGCACAGTATCAGAAGGGCTTGCAGTTCATGCAGATGGGCAAGCTCGACGATGCGCAAGCCGCTCTCGAAGAAGCGCTCAAGCTGCGTGGAAACTACGCCGCTGCCGAGCTGACCTTGGGAAACGTGCTTCGCAAAAAGAAGCAGTGTGACAAGGCCATTCCACATTACGAAGCGGCCATTAAGCTTCAGCCCGACGACCACTTTGCGCATGGCAACCTCGGCTTCTGCTATGCGACGGCGGGCAAAGACGCGGACGGCATTCGGATGCTGGTTCACGCGACCGAGCTGGCCCCGAATGAAGTGCAGTGGCGGTCTTCGCTCGGCGCGCTGTACCGTCGTGCCAAGCAGTTTGACAAGGCGCTGCCGCACCTAGAAAAGGCCGTGCAGCTTGACCCGAACAACCCCGATGCGCTGCGCAACTACGCAGTCGCGTTGCGGCAGGCCAAGAACCTCGACAAGGCTGCCGAGGTGACTCGCCAGGCGATTCGGCTGCTGCCCAACGACAGCAATCTGCGCTTCGACCTTGGCGTCATCTACCGCGTCCAGGGCAAGACTGCCGAGGCAATTGCTGCCTACCGCGACGCGGTCAAGATGGACGACAAGAACGCCGAGGCTTGGTATGACCTTGGGGTACTGCTCGCGCAGGACCGCCAGAAGCAAGAGGCCGTCGATGCCTTCAACAAGTACATCGACCTAGTCGGCAACAAGGCGGGTACCCAGGTCGAAGGCGTTCGCCAGCAGATCAAGGGACTCGGCGGCACCGCGCACTAGAAGACTTCGGCGAACCAAGTGCGCATGCGGCGCCAGACGCCTCGGCGCTCGCTGTTTTGCGAAAGCTGGAGCCCGTCTTGTTTGCGCGCCCCGTACAGGACCAGTCCAACGGCGGTGGCGTAGATGGGGCTCTTCACCACATCGGACAACCCGCCGACTCCTTGGGGCACTCCGCGACGCACCGGCATCCCGAGGATCTCCTCGGCAAGCTCTGGTAGTCCCTGGAGAATGGTTGAACCGCCGGTCACGACCATTCCAGAAGCCAGCGTCTCGGCCAGCCCACAGCGCTCCAGCTCATCGCGAACCAGCGAAAAGATCTCATCCACTCGCGGCTGGAGGATATCTGACAGCACGGTCCGTGGCATGACCCGGGGCGGGCGACCACCTACCGACGGCACTTCGATCATCTCGTCTTCGGAAATCAGACTGGTCATTGCACAGCCGTGCCGGTGCTTCAGCCGCTCGGCCTCGGTCATCGGCGTGCGCAGTCCGACCGCGATGTCATTGGTAAGCTGATGGCCACCAATCGGCAGGACAATCGTGTGAACCAGCGCGCCCTCGGAAAAGACCACCAGATCACTTGTGCCGCCACCAATATCCAGCAGCGCCACGCCCAGCTCTTTTTCGTCGGCGTGCAGCACCGATTCAGCGGTCGCGTACGGCTCTAGCACCAGATCCTGCACCTCCAGACTACAGCGCGTGCAGCACTTGATGATGTTCTGAGCCGAGGCACTGGCCGCCGTGACGATGTGGACGCGGGCTTCGAGCCGCACCCCAGCCATGCCGAGCGGCTCTTTGATGCCGTCTTGCTGGTCGATCGAAAACTCACGCGGCACGACATGGAGGATCTCGCGGTCTTGCGGGATGCTCACCGCTTTGGCCGCCTCGATGACGCGCTCGATGTCGCCAGGGCGGACCTCGCGATCGCGTATCGCCACCACCCCTTCCGAGTGAAACGCTTTGATGTGCGAGCCTGCGATACCGGCGTAGACCTGGGTGATCTCAACGCCCGCCATGTGCTCGGCTTCCTCGACGGCCTTGGCAATTGCCGCGACGGTCGAGTCAATGTTCACCACCACGCCTTTTTTCAGCCCCGAACAGGGATGAGTGCCGACGCCAATGATGTCGATGCCTTCGTCGGTGATCTCGCCCACCAGGCACGCCACCTTGGTGGTGCCAATATCGAGCCCGACGATGATTTCCTCACGCTTTGCCATGGATAATCGCCTAACCGCTGCTCGCGGGTCGAACGCTCAAGCCCCTTCTGGCACTCGAAGCCGCTGACCGCACCTGCCTAGCTTGCCCAAGCCCGCGTAAGGGCGCGAATTTTTTGGTCTAAGTATCTAGCTCCAGCACCGTCACACCGTCGCCACCATCCCCTTGTCCTGCGGGATACAGCTTGCGCACGCCGGGAAAGCCCGCAAAGTGCTCGCGTAGCGCCTCGCGCAGGATGCCGGTCCCGTGGCCATGCAGAATGAACACTGCCGGGCGTGATTCCCGCAGTGCATCGTCGACGAATTTTTCGGTCCGCGCTACGGCCACCGGCAAGCGCTCGCCGCGCAGATCGATGGTGGCGTCGGGCGTTCGTGGTGGAACAACCGGTGCCGCGACCGACATCAGAAGTGGTGCAGCGGGGTTCTTCGGGCGTGCGGCTCGCTGGGGCAGGGCAGGGCGCTCGGGCTGGCTGCCATCGATGAGGAGTAGCTCTCCGACATCGGCGGTGAGTCGCAGCGCGCCGACCTGTACCACCACCTTGCCCTTCGCCACGTCCGAGGCCACGACCCCACTTGCCCCAAGCCGCGCCACATAGACGCGGGTGCCCATTCGTAGTTCATCCTCAGAGGGAACGCGACCCGCTGGACCTGCTTTCGCTGGCGTGAGGCCCCGGACCGCATGGGACAGCTCATCGAGTCGTCGCTGGGCGCTTTGTAGCTCTTTGGCGGGGGCGTCTTGGTTGCTGCCATTTGCGTCCTCGATCTTGTGCCGAGCCGCTCGCAGCGCGGTCTTCATGTCGGACAGCTCTCGCCGGGCCGCTTGGAGCGTTTGGATCGCTTCGTCGTGGGCCTTGCGCCGTGCCTTTTGTAGCTCGATCCGTGCCTCATCATGGGCCCGTCGCGCTTCGGCCGCTTCGCTTTGGGCAATCCGCCGCAGTCTTTCGGCATCCGCTCGCATCGTCTCGGTGCGCTCGCGCTCATCAGCCAGCGTTTGCATCAGCCGATCGACGCTCGACTGGCCGTGTTGCAAAAGCGACTGTGCCCGGTCGATCAGCTTGTGTGGCAGTCCAAGCCGCTCCGCCACCGGCAGCGCCGATGACGGACCCGGAATCCCCAAGTGCAGCTTATAGGTCGGCCTCAGCTCTTTGAGATCGAACCCCACGCTCGCGTTGTGAAAGCGGGGCGAGTCCGCCGCCATCGCCTTCAGCCGGTCGTAGTGGGTCGTCAGCAGCACCGTCGCGCCTCGCTCGACCAGCCCTTCGAGCACCGCTTGGGCCAGCGCCGCCCCTTGTTCGGGATCGGTTCCGACGGCGATTTCATCGAGCAAGATCAGCGTATGCGGGTCGGCCTGGCGCAGAAACTCGCACAGGTTCAGCACATGCGCCGAAAACGTCGACAGGTTTTTTTCGAGGCTCTGGTCGTCGCCAACGTCGCTCAGCACCTTGTCAAACCACGGCAGCCGCGAGCCCTCTTGCACCGGCACATGCAGCCCGGCTCGCGCCAGCAGTACACACAGCCCGGTCAGCTTGAGCGCCACCGTCTTGCCGCCCGCGTTCGGCCCCGAGATCACCAGCGCCCCGCCCGCTGGCAATACCACGTCGTTTGGCACCACCTGCACCCCCGACAGCAGCATCAGCGGATGCCGACCGTTGCGCAGGTCAATCCGGGTGGCCGCGTCGGGATTCTTGGTTGTTTCGTACAGCTCCACCGGATGGGCACGCAGCTCGGAGGCCAGCTTGGCCCCGGCATCGATGAGGTCGAGGTAGGCGAGCAGCTCCAGGTTGCGCAGGACTCGCGGCGCGGACTGTTCGACCAGCATCGACAGTTCTGCCAAAATCCGGCGCTCTTCCTCGGCCACTTCGAGCTGCGCCAGCTTGAGCTTGTTGTTTAGCTCGATGATCTCTTCAGGCTCGACAAAGACCGTGGCCCCCGAGGCGCTTGTGCCGTGGACGATGCCGCGAATCCGCGTCCGTGCATCGGCGCGCACCGGCACCACATAGCGTTCCTCGCGCTGGGTCACAAAGCGGTCTTGTAGATACGGCTCGATGTGCGACTCACCAAGTAGGCTGTCGGTACGTCGCGACAGGTCTTGCAGAAGCTGCTGGACGCGCTGCCGTAGCCCTCGCAGCGCTGGGGACGCCGAGTCACGCAGCGCGCCATGGTCATCGAACGAGTCGCTGATTGGGCCCGCCACCTCGGGTAGTTCGGCAATCGGCTCGGCGTGGACAAATAGGCTGGGCAGGCGAGTGGTCCGCGACAAGATGTGTCGCCGCAGCCGTTGACCCGCGCCGAGCGTCCGGCCAATCTCGGTCAGCTCATCGGGAGCGAGCACACCCGCTTTCTGGCTCCGCTCGACAAACGCCCGCACATCGCTGATCCCCCCAAATGGCAGCGGCTCGCCGGCATCTTGGAGCGCTTTGGCCTCGCTTACCTCACGCTGCCGCATCCGCGCTTCCTCGATCGTCCCAAGCAGCGGAAGGGTCGTCGCCAGCACCCGCCCTCGGGTCGTATGACAGCGCTCGCCCAGCTTGTGAAGCAGCGTCTGCCACGACAGATCCGCCACCGTCTTTTCCTGCACCACCAAATCCCGCATCACCCGCGCATCCTACCCTAACCTCGAGATGTCCAAAGAGGTCGATGGACCGGATCAATGCGAGCTCAAGATGTCCAAGGAGATCCACGGACCGGATCAAT
>CALLYL010000022.1 GCA_937859535.1 uncultured Myxococcales bacterium | reverse complement strand
CATGCGGGAGTTCCTTGCCACCGGCTCCCCGGAAGTAGACGCGTCGGCTTCGTCGCCGGCTCCCAATTGAACACAATCTGGGCAGCTTGCGACAAACCGAGCGGCCCCAAACCCTGCAATCAGGAGCTCCCATGTCCTTTGTTATCGTCTGGATCGATTCCGAACACGCCCGCCTGTTTGAGCTTCATGCCGACGGCCGGGCCGACAAGCATCACGTCGATCGCCATGAGCCCGACCACCACACCCATGCCCGCCACGAAGGGCCCAAGCACGACGAGCACTTCTTCCATCAGGTGATGGCCAAGCTGCAGACGGCATCCCAGGTGCTGCTGGTCGGACCCGGACTGGCACGGACCCACTTCCAATCCCATCTGGCCAGCCATCACCACACCGACCTCGCCAAGAAGATCGTCGGCAACGAGCCTCTCGATCACCCGACCGACAACCAGATCGAGGCATTTGGCCGCAAGTTCATCGCCGACCACAAGCTGGTCCTCGCGTAGTCGCCTCAGTCGGCGGAGCGCCCCGCCCTTCCATCCGGCACCCTTCTCAAAACTTGCAATCCGCCGCTGACACCCGCCCGGAAGACGCTTATATTAGTAGTCGGGGGTGTTTCATATGGCGTGTAGTACATGTCAGGGAAGCGGAACGGTCACTGTCGAAAAGCCCTGTCGAGGCTGTAACGGCTTGGGCAACGTGATCTGTGGAATGTGCAACGGCTCTCAGGTGGGAATGGACGGGAATCCGTGCCGAGGACCATGTGGGGGCCAGGGCTACATCCACCACTATGCGTGTTCGGGAACCGGACAGGTCTCGACCGAGGTGCCCTGCCCAACCTGCCACGGTCACTAAGGATTCCTATCAGGACCGATCGTGGGGGATTCCCTCTGTCTGCGGCTTTACTTCGCGAAGGAATCTCTCCGCACCCGATCGGGATAGTAGCGGAAAACGGCCCCTCCACCAGCGACGATCCATGCGTGCTGCTTATCGGACACGACCACCGGCTTGATGTGAGCGTCGGTCAACGCCTGCATCTGGTCGCACTGCTGAGACACGCACTGGATCATTGTCCCTTGGTCACCAGTGATCCAAAACAGATCGGCGCTCAGTCCACCGATAGACCGTAGATCCTTGGTCGTCCCCGACGCTTGGCTCTGGCAACTCGTACCGGAACAGGACAGGAGCTTGCCGCTGGTACCCGAGATGAGTGCGTGTTCCGAATCGAGCACAAAGATCGATGTCAGGGAATCGCTCAACGGCGTCGCCAAAGCGTTGCAACCCGCGCCATCACATCGCGCCACGGAGCCTGCCTCCCCAACCGCCCAAACCCGATCCCCGATCCCTCCGCGTACTGCCTTGAAGTTTGATGGCATGTTGGGACTTGTTGCAACTCGATTGCATCCCAAGGAGCTGCATCTCCACATCGCACCGAACTCCTTTCCTCCATCGTTGACTCGACCGGCTGCCCAAATGTTCTCTCCGTCTGCACTCCAGATCGACATCACATCGGTACCGACTCCCTGTTGAAGGGTGGTGCAGGTTCCGCTGTTGCAACGAAGAATGGTTGCTCCGCCGCCCCCAATCCAGACGCTCGCAGGACCGCCGGGCCAGATTGCTTGATATAGATGTTGGTTGGGAGTCGTCAGTGCGAAACAGCCACTGCTTGTGCAGGTTGCCACAGAGCCACCCTCACCAGTCGTCCAGACTCGATCGGTGGTGGCTCCGGCGATTCCCCATTGCTTCGACCCACTGGGGACTGGACCCATCTGTTTGCATCCGACGTCTGCTTCGCAACGAAGGACCGCGCCCTCCTGACCGGAGGCCCACAGGACATCAGCGCTCCCGGTCGCACTCTCAAGGGTCCAGGTCGGTCCAGTTGAGCGTTCGCTACACCCGCTGCTTTCCGCGCAACGCATCAGCAACCCGTTGCCGCCTACCGACCAGATATTTTCTGGGTCACTGCCGGTGATCATCGCCAGGGAGTTGGTCGGTTTGACCTCCGCAGTTCGGGTACACGTTTTGTCGTCGCAGCGGAGAATGAAACCAGCCAAAGATTCAGGCTTCGCTGCGGTATCGGCCAATAGAGTATCGTATCCTGACAACCAGTAGCCCCGATCGGAGGATACATACAGACCAGTGAGTCTGCTGGCTTTGGCTCTGTATCCTGGACGTGCGCTAGCAGTCGGAGCCGGTACCGTCACTGGGCCGCAGCCGGTGCCATCACAGAACACGATGATGTTGGGGTTCCCTCGGATGATGCTGCGACCGGACGACAGGACGACCACTTGCTCTAGCTGTTGAGTGGTGCCGGTGTTCCGAGAGTCGCACCGATCGTCTTTGCAAACCACGTAGCTTCCAGCATCGCCCACTGCATGAATGGCCCCGGATGGATCGACCGTGACGAAAGATAGACTCTGCGTGGTGTTCGTGACCAGCGGCGTACAGATTCCACCGGTACAGCGAAGCAGCGTACCGCCAGAACCAACGACCAAGATGCTGTCTTTGTTTTCGATGTGAAGAGATGAAAAACTGCCCCCTTTGATCAGACTACAGCCGCGGCGGTTACACGCAAAGACACCGGCCTTCCCAATCGCAAACACATGGTTGGAATCAACCCCGGCAATTTGGGTAAACAGCTCGTTCGTACCAGTTGGGATCTCTTGACACTCTCGTCCGTGTAGATCTGGCTTGATATTCTTGCAGACATAGATTTTGGCGGATGCCTCCACACCCACTCCGGCTTCGGTTCCTCCTGCCACCCAAGCATCGTCGGATTCATCGACCCACACGGAATGGAAGAGGCCGGAGTAGGGAACGTCCAGACGATTCCAGAAGCCTCCGTTCCAGTGAATAATGGTACCTGCGGCACCGACGGCCCAGACACTCTCCTGGTCATGGGTGGCGACCGAAACCAAATTGACACCCTGTGGCTTAGGGTTCTCCCAACAAAAGCCTTGGCTGTTACAGAGTCTGGGACGTGAAAGCGTAGTCTGCTCGATTGCCTTGAGCTGGTTGATGTCCTCTGCGGAAAGTGCAACAGTTAGCTCCGTGCCAAGGGTCATCAAGCCCGAGCCATCGAGCCCGATCACGGTCATCCTCAGCTCACTGGTACCGGTCGCGGGTAACTCAGGATCGACACAGAGTCCTAGTTCGTTCACCGCCCCTTTTAGCCTAGCGGGACGCGTTCGGAGCTGTCCATTCAGCCGCCAAAACGCACCAATTTGTACTGGAGTGCTCTGTCCGGGCTCGATATCGATGTTCTTGATCTGCACCAAGACTTCGCCCGGAGCACAAAAATACTCCTGGGGTTTGCAGCTTGTAAGCGCCACAAGCGCAGTCAAGAACAGGAGTGTCCATGTCGGTGGGATACGCATGGTGGATCGATTCTCCGCAGTGCAATCTGCACTTCGTTTGGAGGAAAACAGGATTCAAAAAATGGTCCCAGAAAATCCAGTGGGGAACTTGGCCCCGAAGGGTTCTGCTGGTTCCCGTAGATAGAGCCCAACGCCGATTCCAACCGACGCCGCAAGGACCACCACTCCGCCCACAGCGGTCCACAGCCACCAGCGTCTGTATACTGGTCGCTGTTCCTTCTGCGGCATCAACGAGGACGCAGGCTTCGCAGTCATCAGAGCAGGACTGACTGAAGAACCTGGAACCACAGACACCCGATTCGCCAGCGGGACAGGATTTGGCGTCGGTGCAGGGTCTGGCGGCGCTGCCGGTTGCCGACTCTGCGGTTGATCGGGACACTGCTGTTCCACCTGCACGAGCGCCTGCCGTCGAAGGCTCAGGAATCGTTCAGACTGTGCATCCAGCGGCGGATGAGAAATGATGGCGCGGAGCAGTAGTTTGGCATCCTCACAGTGTCCCATCAGGTAATGAAGGTTGGCGATGTTCCCAAGAGTGATGCAGGACGGCACCCTCTGATAGTCCGCCACCAACAGCGCGAGCGCCTGGGGAAGCTGACCGGCCTCTCGGTACTTTACAGAGGTCTCGAACAGTCTGTTGGAGTCTGCATCCGGGCCGGTATTCAATCGGCAATCATCCGCTAGGATCGATGAGGAGACTTCCGTTTGGGCCACGCCTCTGGAAGGGATCAAAAGACCCGCAAGCAGAACAACCAGCCTCAGGATGCAGCCGGGACACAGTCTGTTGGTTGGGTTAGCCGGGATACCAGTCACCAAACGGATTGTTGAGATCATCAGGAGTTCTCGGTCGCGGCCCCGCTGGCGTGATTGCCGCCGGCTGTGGCGTCTTTGGGATTCCATCATTAGCGAGACCCGTACCCACCTTGCGCCGCTTGACTGGGGTTCCGGAGGGTGCCCGGTTTGGCTGGTTCCGTAGAATCAACACTGGTCGTGAAGACGGGAGTACAATCGGGTGCTCTTGGACCTCCGAAACTTTGCGAATCGCAGACTCCGATCGAACCAAAGGAAGAGTCTGCGGGCTTGGTATTCGGAGAACCTTTTCCGCCGAAGATGGTGCCACTGTCCGTGGTTTCCACTTCCACACGATCCCGATCGCGAGGCAGATCACCGCGCCACCCGTCCATGCAGCCAGCCGCCATCGCGCCTTACGTGCGTGCGGTTGTTCCAGGTCTCCTAAGGTAGCTTGCGCAAGAGGTCGCTGTCTCTGAACTGGGCGCTTGGCAATCCCAACGCCCACACCAGATCGATCAGATAAAGCAGAGGCAAATCCCTTAAGCTGCTGCTGAACGTCTATGAGAGATGGTCGACCATCACGAGACTTGGCCAGCATCCTCTCGATGAGTTGCGAGAGTTCCTCTGGAGTATCCGGTCTCAGTTCACGCACGGGGCGTGCGGTCTCATACTGATGCATGGCCAGCACCTTGCCCGCAGTCTTCTCCAGGAACGGAGGCTGACCGGCGAGCATATGGAACATGACCGCTCCGAGGGAATAGACATCGCTGCTGCCATCCACCACAGCGTCCCCCGCGCACTGCTCCGGCGACATATAGTCGGGAGTTCCCAGCACAGCATCCTGCGGAGTCTGTAGCCCAGGTGACGCCCCCATTGTCATGACCTTGGCGATGCCGAAATCAATCAGCTTGGTCCGCTCTCCTTTGGGCGTTTGTGGGTCGGGAACGATCATCACATTGCTTGGCTTGAGATCCCTGTGGATCACGCCGCACTTGTGCGCAGCGACCAAAATGTCGGCCAGCTCTTCGGCAAACTGAACGGCATCGCTGAGATCAAGCGCGCCTCCGGTCTTCTGCATCCGCACCGCCAGCGTCTCACCGCGCAGCAGTTCCATCACCAGATACACTGAGCCGCTTGGCAGGCTACCTACCTCGGAAATCTGGACCAGGCCAGGATGTCCGACCCGATTGACGATTCGTGCTTCGTTGTGTAAGCGTGCTTTTGCATCAGCGCGTCCAGCCAAGTTGGCATGAAGGAGCTTGATCGCAACCCGTCGCTCAATGTCGGTTTGTAGACCCTCATAGACTGTTCCCATGCCTCCGTTCCCAAGCACTCCCAGAATGCGATAGGGACCAATGTAATCGAGCAGAGGTGTCGCAACATTGGATGGTTCAGTGTCCGTTTCGCGCAGAATATCCGCAGAAGCGGAACCAGCCAAAGACGTTACTTCGGCAGACATTCGGCTCGCTCCACATGATACGAGGCCATCCAGCGTCGCACTTGTCGAGGGGAACGCCCGACATCCGCAGCAACCCGTGCAACCACTCCGTCATGCTTGGCCAGTAGCTGAACCAGAGCGGCGCGGGCAATCGGGGGAGAACCCGCTGGGTCCGCTCCATCGTGGGCGACAACGGACCGATTCGCAACGGTTCCCATCGAGAATGAACTCGAAATGTGCGAATCCACATGGGGCAGATCGAGCAGTGCATCATCCGGGTATCGCGTCTTTAGAAACGTCGCTAGATTGATCAGCTCGCGAACGTTGAGCGGCCAGCGGTATAGAAGGAGTGCCTGTGCCAACGCGCAGGTGATCGCAGGCCGATTCGTAAACTGTGACAGTAGGATCGGAAGGATATCTTCTCGACGCTTGCGTAGCGGTGGTAGTTCGACCCGAAAGGCACTCAGTCGCGCCAAGAGATCCGCTCGAAATCCACCGCGTTCTAGCTCGAGTTCCAGGTTCCGATTGGTCGCAGCAATCACGCGAGCAGAGTAGGCCAGTTCCTGCGTGGTTCCCACCGGGGTAATCTTCCGTTCCGCCAGCGCTCGCAGCAGCTTGGATTGAACAGAAAGCGGTAGCTCACCCACCTCATCCAGGAACAGGGTACCGGCCTTGGCATCACGAAAGAACCCGTCATGCGAGCGCTTCGCCCCGGTAAACGCACCTTGCTGATGTCCAAAAAGCTCACTATCCGCCAAATCTGGGGACAGTGTTGCGCAGTTTAGAGCGAGCAGGGGTCCAGACCGCTGGCTGCGCTCGTGAAGATACCTCGCCAATACCTCTTTTCCAGTCCCAGTTTCACCCACCAGCAGGACTGGCTCCGTTCGGGCCGCAAGCTGATCGAGGAAACACAGGAGCGTACGCATCGGAGAAGACTCCGCAACAAATCCACGCGGTGCTGGCCGTGACTCCGCAGCTCGATCTACCTCATCACGGAACACAAGCAGAGAGTCGCCGACGCGCAGCAGATCCCCATCAGAAAGTTGCCGTGACTCAATGAGGACTCCGTTCACCCAAGTGCCGTGCTTGCTACCGTGGTCGGTCACGATCACTCGACCGTCAACCGAACGGAGGCTGGCATGCTGTCGCGAGGCACGCGGGTCTTGGGGAAGCAGGATCGGTGTCGTATGCCACGGTTCAGGAGGTTCGCGTCCAATCACTCGCTCGCCATCCGCAAGGAGCGATACCTTCGGCGTTTCGAGCAAACCACTGGAGTATACAAGCTTCAGGAGCGTTGGCTTTGCGGCCACACGAACTCTTCGATCTTGATCTGTTGTCGTTTTCGCCACGGTGAGTCTGCTCAAGGATACGCCGTCTTGCCGGCACCTTTCAACCTCTGTGCAGAGCGGATTCCGCCGTGCATAGGAGGGAGTCGGGCCGCCCGATCGGGCCGCCTGATCGGGCCGCCTGATCCGCTACCACACCAAGCCTTGCCGCACGCTACATTTCGACGACACGCTGAATCACTTGGGTCTCAGCAGACGCCCGAGGTTTTGGAGCAGAACTCCTCTTTACCGACTGAAGACTCGCCTGGCATTTGCATTGCTGAGCAAAGGATCTGTTTCCCAGATCGCACAATAGGAGGAGCCTGTGGGTACAGAACAACCGCCGTCCGGTTCGCAAGAGCCGTCATTCAGCCCCAACATCGAGCTGGTCGACATGATCCGTCGCATGCGGAAGCGACTCGACGAACTATTTGCGGTGGCTTCTCGATTGGAACACGTCGCAGGAATTGAACATAAACAGGCCCTGGAGCAACTAACGGAGCACCTACAGCAGATCGGCAGCGCGCTACAGAGACATCTGGCATCCGTAGACACCACGCATCGCGATCTCCGTGAAACGACGATCACCGAGCTGAAGGCAATCGTGTCGCCGCTCGATCCGCTGCTCACCCGAATCGAACAGGGTGTCTCCGCGCTCGCCACCGCAAACAACCTGGCGCATACCGTCCAGCAAGGGAGCCTCGATCGACTGGAGCAGCGGGTTGTAGAGCTAAACACCGTCATCCATCGCTTGGATGCGAGCACGCTGGTCAACAGCTCTCTCAAGGACGAACTCAGCAAGTCCGCCAAAGCGAGCCGACTTGAAGAAGTCAAAGACAATATCACTGTTCAACTCTCAGCCCTCACTACTCAACTCTCATCCATCAATGCCCAACTCTCATCCATCACTGAATCAAATGCCCACGCGGCAACCAGCACACACACGCAATTAGAGCACCACCACGCCATCAACAGCACAACCCTTCAACGCATCGAACAAAAGACCGAATCAATACATCAAAACACAATTGCCCTCAGTGCAATTCGAAGCTTACCAGAACTCAAGGCTCTCGCCGAGAGAATCGAAGGGACCATTAAAAAACAAAGCGATATCATCGAGGCCAAGTGGACCGTTGGACCCATAGAAGGAAGCATCCATGCGCGCTCCGTGAGAGAGATGCTATTGATGTATGTATCCATGATTTCCGTCGGACTGATTATCATCTTGATATTACACCAAATCGGATTGCTCCCGACGCCACTATGGGGAAACAGCGATCAACAGAACAACCTGATCAATACAGTCAAAGCAGCCTGTGAAAAACAAGAGCAGACCATGCGCGATTTGAAGATGACTCTGGCCAGCGCTACGGACGCTAACGAGTTGAAGGCATCGCTTGAGGGTCTCAAACTCCAGTTGGCTCTCTTGCAGTGCAAACCGATCTGTCGCTGCCCTGAAGGGAAACCACCGCTCCCCGTGAAAAGAGACCCTTCACCGCCGATTGCTACCCAACCTGTCATCCCACCGACCGTGTCTCCCTGTCCCCAGGTAGCACCGAGCGTTCACTGCAACTGCCTGAGCAAAGAACAGACGACCGGAACCAGCACACCCGCCAGTACACCCGCCAGCACGCCCCCGAAATAGAGAGCCGCGCCGCAGTCATCGCGGCCTCTAGGATTGAGTTTTCCTCTTCCCAATCATTCACCAACGGATCTATGATGACTTACGCCGCAAAGTCGGAGTGGCGTTGGTCATCAACACCAAGTAGCAGGCATTCTTCATGCGGGCCACAGATCCCACCGGGAGTGTTCCAAACACGCGCCTCAGCAGGGCCATGGTCCGGCAAGAGCTGGAGCAGAGACTCCTTTTGGACTGTGATCTCGAAGCGTTCTGTCTGGATCATTTCCCACAGACCCAGCGGCTGTTCTCGGCAGGCATGAATCGCCAAGAGAAGCTAAACTTGTTGCTCTCGCGAGAGGACATTCCTCGAATTGCAGCGGCATTGGGGATTCCGTCTGATAGGGCCAGCTCGAGTCACACCGGTCCACTGGATGACTCCGTGTTGTTGAATGGTTCTGTGTCCAGAGTATCACCCCATCGGGAATGGGTTCTCGGTGGGCGGACCGTTCTGCTGGTGCTCACCATAGGAATCGCTGGTGTGCTGGGTTTTCGCCCCAAGATCCGTCCTGCTGAGCGTCCGGTTGGGAATCCCATTGTCCAGAGTTCTCCATCCAGTGCGGAGCTGTGGGACATGACGACTGGGCGACTGCTCGGAAAGACGCCATGGGTGATCACGCAGAGTCTGCTGCCGCGTGTGGTTTGTTTGCAGAAGGCAGGCTACCGCAACGAAGTGTTGTCTCTGTCGAGTGACCCGTTTCCACAGGTCGAGGTGAAGCTTCAGCCCTCAAAATCTGTGACTGAGGAGGTCTGTGATGTTCCGGTTCCGATTCCATAGGAGCGCGCTGGTCCGATGGGTGTTGGTATTGGCCTGGTGGCTGTTCCCACCTCTGGCGATGGCAGGACTGTGTGAGAAGGACAGCGACTGTCTCGAGGCCGCGAAACGAGCCGATCGTGCGATCACCAGCGAACAGAGACGCGATTCCATCCGTGAGCTACGCGAGCAGTCCAATCGGATCGTTGACCCCAGGTTGCTTGCGATCCTAGGAAGGCTCTACCAGAAGGAAGGCCAGCATCACGAAGCCCTGGAGTTCTGCGAACAGGCGAAGGTACGTGCGCCCGGTGATCTGGACGTACAGCAGAAGGCCACGGAATGCCTTGAAAAGGCCCATGCATCGATCGCACCGCCACCAAGCAAGTCGGTCGCATCGATTGTGAAGAGAGTGGATGCCAAGGGTGGGAACGCCAATGCAGCGGTGACACTGATCAGCGATGTCAAGCAGAACACGGTGGTGAACGTAACCACTCCGCAGCCGATCATTCAGATTACAAACACCATGACCCCATCTAGCGCAGTCATGCCAGCGGAGCGTCCCTCCCTGCTGACAAGATGGTGGTTATGGACGGGCGTCGCTGTCGTTGTCACGGCGGGAGCGATTGGGGCAGGAATCTGGGCAGTTGGCAGAGAGCCGGACATAAGCGGATTCGATCGGTATCGCATCGGACTTGTGACTCGGTAGGTAGTCCACGTCTTGAAGGGTAGAAAGGAGTCTGTGCCATGAACAAAAGATATGATCTGGTGCTACGGTGGTTCTCCCTGTTGATGCTGGTGCTTGTCTGTTCCTGTGAAGGTGAACCCGCGCTGCTGGTCCACATCGAGGAATGGCCGGAACATGCTGAGAGTGTGCAGGTTCTGCAATGGCTCGATGGAGTAGCGTCCAAGGGTTTCACCCTAAGAAAAGGGTCCAAAGGGTTTCTGGTGTACCTGCCCGAAGGACGACAGGGCCAAATTCGCTTACTGATCTGGGGTGAGGATCGGAATGGGTGCAGGGTCTCAGAACAGGAGTTGCGAGAAGATCTCGGCCCAGCGCTGCGGGTTACAAAAGAACAGACCGTGCGAATGGTTGAGATGGAAAGAAAGACTTGTCTTCGACCCGCCATGCTTGAGCTTCCGGTAGGGAGCTTTCAGATGGGTAGCGCATCGGGAGATCCAGACGCGTCTCCCTCGGAAAAGCCAAAGCATGAGGTACACATCAAGACGCGCTTTGCCATGGCAGTGACGGAGGTAACACAGCGGCAGTACCAACAAGTGACAGGAATGAATCCGTCAGACTACAAGGGTAATTTGGAACGACCAGTCGAACATGTGAGTTGGTTCGAAGCAGTGAGCTATTGCAACAAGCTGTCGGCGTTAGATGGACTACCATCTTGTTATCAGGTTGCAGGACATCGTGTAAGTTGGCCGGAGGGGCCAAACTGCCTAGGTTATCGACTGCCAACGGAAGCAGAATGGGAATATGCAGCGCGGGCCGGCGTGCAAACTGTGTACTCAGGCTCAGACAATGCCGATGAAGTGGCTTGGAGCAATACTAACTCCGTAGGCACCACGCAGGCGGTGGGAACGAAGCTGGCGAACCGCTGGGGACTGCACGACCTAAGTGGAAATGTTTGTGAGTGGGTTTGGGATGAGTATGCGGGCTATGGAGCGACTTCACCAGCGGACCCAACTGGTCCACTATTAGACGGCTCCCTTCGGTTAATCCGTGGCGGTTCGTTACGGTTCCCTGTGCAGTGAGTCCGAGTCGCAATCCGTGGAGCGATAAATCCAGATAGCGTTGACGGGGACCGAGGCTTCCGAATCGTGCGTTCGCTCCCGTAACTCCACCCCACCCTCCCCATTCCCGCCAATATCATCCAGACCTGGAAGTATGGATCAGAGAATCAAGCGGCGGTGCTGCTACTCCAGAAACAGTAGGACTCGCTCTCATCTGTGACTTCGCCATCCTTCACCCAGTACAAGTCACATGGCGCACCAACGGCTCACCGATCTTCTGCGTCTGTCGGTCAGCGACCACGGCCCGTATCGCGGCGGCTCACCAGCCAGATGTGTCCTCGGTATGCAGCGCTCCGTCGCGGTGCAGCGTGAAGTCGATCACCGAGTCTCGCTGCTGCGCCGCCCTGTAGACGCCTGCTGGCGAACAGGCGGCAACGAACAGCACCACCGTGCCGCGCAGTAACGCACTCCCAGCCCATCACAACCGTCCGACAGAAATCACCTTCTGCTGTGCCCCCAGATGTTCGTTTTGCAGCCGCACCGCTCCGTCAGACATCTTTATCTTACGCTCTCCTTACCAAGCCATCCAAGTCGCCACAGGATGATCCTGCGAACCCTCAGTCGCTGACGTCAATTCTAATTGCTCGACGGTAATGGTCGTTGATCACGGCCCCGTTCGATTGTCTGTATAATGAAAGGTGGTGCTACGTCTGCTGGCCATTTGCTGCCTGCTTCTAGTGTCCACTTTGGGCTGCACAAGAGATCTGCACGGCACCCAGCATCTTGTGTCTAAAGAGCACGTTGCGCTGTTTGAGATCGCTCCCTACCAAGGTGTTTGGGAGTACCGCTATGGCGACTCTCCTCGTGACGCAGCCGGTGCCTTCCGATTCGCCAGTCCCCTCATCCACGACGCCGGATGGCAGACCACGCACAATCCCTATCAACCGCCCGGGCGTGGTTCCGAACAGTTCCTGTGGCTACGTACCAACCTGGAGGGACCGCCACTCGTCGATCCCGCGCTGTTCCTACAGTCTGTGAACCAGAGCTTCCAGGCCTTCCTAGATGGACAGCTCATCGCCGAGTTCGGCCCCATGGGAGGACCACGGGCTCACCGCTTTCCCGGTGAACCACGAATGTATCTGCCCCTGCTTCCCACTGCGGAAGTGCAACGCAACCGCCACCAAACCGGTGACTATACCGGCCACGTACTTGCGCTCCGAATCCATTCTCCTCATCGCTACATCGGGGTATTCGGAGACATTTTGATCGGTGCCAGAGCCTCGCTTCTGGCCGATCAAGTAGAGCGCGGTGCTTCCGCCTTCGTCATCGGACTACTCATGATGGGAATCGGCCTTCTGGCGCTGCTGCTGTTTGCGCTGCGCTATTCCGAGAGCGTCTACTTTTACTATGGATGTTTCACGCTCAGCACCGGGCTGCATTTCTTGGGACGCTCCTCTTTGCATGAAGTCCTGTTCCACAATCCGGCGGTGTGGGGATTCGTAGTGGTATTCTCTCTACCCGTCGTTTCCAGCAGTATGTGCGCCTTCATTTGGAAGACCATGGGGCGCGGTCCGTTTGGTGTCATGCCTCGGCTAGCCAGTCTCTACTTGTTGTTTTTGATCGTCGCGGCGGTGCTGGTTGGGAGTGGCCGCGAAAACCTGTGGGATGTCCTTTTGCCACTGCAGTTGTTCATGCTCCTTGGCATCATTGGGCTGGTCACTACGCTGCTGCTGGCGGCCTGGCGAGGGGATATCAGCGCTCGCATCTTGAGCTTCGGCTTTGTGTTCTGCTCGGGCTGTGCGGTGGTCGATATCTTCGCGGCGATGGGAATCATTGGTGGCAGTCCTCATATCATCAGCCACTACGGAGTCGTCGGTCTGGTGGTCTCTTTGGGAGCGGTCTTGGCGCGCCGTTTCGTCGGCATCGCCTTGATGACAGACCGTGCAGCGCGGTTGGAAAAGGAATCCGTCCTACAGTCCCAACGACTTGCGGAGCAGTCGAATCTGCTCACCGCAGCCGGACGCATGGCAAAAGGAGACCTGGTTTCCAAAATCTCTGTTCCCGACGGCAATGAGCTGTCGCCACTGGCCTCGGCCCTCGATTCGATGCGGCAGGACTTGCAACAGAAGCTGGCGCAGCTTGAACAAAGTAACCTAGCGATCCGGGGTCTCAACGATGAGTTGCGGAGACAGATTGAACAGCGCTCTCGCCGTCTGATGGAAGCGTTCGCCCAGGGGATTGGCAAGGTTCCCGACAAACCCACCCAGGTGGTTCCCGGAAAGAAACTTGGAGATCACTATCAGGTTCTGGCCACGATCGGGAGCGGAGCAATGGGAACCGTCTTTGAAGTCGAGCGTGTCACCGATCATCGCAAATTCGCCGCCAAAATCCTGACCGAGGCGCGCAAGAAGAACTCGCTGCTACGCTTCGCTCGCGAGGCCCAGATTCTCTGCCGTTTGGATCATCCGAACCTCATCTCGATTGTCGACATTGATGTCACCAAAGATGGCGTGGTGTTTTTGGTGATGGAATTGGTCCGTGGCTCCGTGCTCAAGCAGTGGCGCGAGCGGTTCGGAAATCTCCGCTTTGCCGTCAACGTTCTGCGACAAATGACCGCCGGACTGGCGATCATCCACAAAAGCGGAATTGTTCATCGCGACCTAAAGCCCGCCAACGTCTTGCTTTCGGAAGGTACGGATGGAGCGCTGCACGTGAAGCTCGCGGACTTCGGGATTTCGATCTTGTCCGAGCAGATTCCCAGCACTCGCAAGACGATGGGTACAGAGTCGGTCAGTGATAGTTCCAGCCTGGCTCCTCTTGACTCCGCTGAAATCTCAGACAACGACGAAGAGTATGCCGACTATCAAATCATCACAGAGGCGGAACAATCCACTCCGCTGGAACTCGATGCGACCGGTGCATTCTCCGCAACCATGAGCGTCCTCACTCCTTCGCATGCGCTCGCTGTTCGCTACTCTGAAATGGCCGCAGAGGCGGAAGCAGAGGCCGATACGGGAGCGCTGTCGTTGACGCCAGACGCTCACCTTACCGCGACCGGCGTGCTGGTGGGAACCCCCATGTATATGGCCCCAGAGCTAGCCAACGGATCAAAGCATGCGCGTCCATCCGCCGATCTGTTCGCGCTCGGCGTCATCGCGTATGAACTCCTGACCGGAGAGATGCCCTTTGCCTCTCCCGTAGTGTGGGCAAAGAAGCCGAAGGACGTAAAGGTGTCGGTGCCGTTCCGTGATCACCAGCTCGCGCTTCCGGAATCGCTCGTCGCAATGCTCGATCGATGTCTACATCGCGATCCACTGCTGCGACCTTCCGCAGAGACGCTCCACGCGGCGCTGGCGGCACTCCCACCGCTCCTATAATCCCACTCCCACGCCCCGATCATCCAGCTACGGAGTCTTCCCTGATACCTGAGTATCTACCAGCTTGGACAGAATCCGCTGACAGGCGTGTTCATCACAGCGAGTAATCTGCATCTTCCCGCCCTCGATGACGGTCCGCACCTTGTGGGTACTCATGACTTCACCGTCGAGAACCATCGCCACCCGCTGACCCAGGTGGAGCCGCGTAAAATCGGTCAGCGTCTGCGTGTACTGACTCGCCAGCGCCACGCTGATCAGGAGCCGTCCGTCCTCCTGCTTGGTGTGCTCCGCAGCGGTGGCCAAAATCAGCGGCACAAAGTCGCGGGTTTCAACCGTGACAAACTGAACCGGATCGGTCGACGCTGAATCCGCCATTCTCGGGTCGTAGCGGAGTGTCCGCTGGCTTGGTCCCTCCGGAGGACGCGGTGCATCGGTAGGCTCCCCCATCACCGCATACATTCCGTTTGGTACCTTGGTCGTCCCAAGACCCGCCGCCGTCGGGCTCGCCGACTGCTTGCCAGCACACCCCAGGGCAAGCGGAACCAGCGCCAACGCCAGGAGCACACGACGACGACCGAGGAAAGAAAGCCGCGCAGAGTTTGTCATCCACTGTACCTGCGCACGCAGGGTCGTGGTGTCAAGTCACTAGCGCTTGGGCTTGGCGAGCAGCTCTTTCAAGGAACCATCCGCGAGCGCCGCTTTGGTCAAATCCTCTCCGCCCAGGAGCGCGCCCCGTACGAACACCTGCGGGAACGTCGGCCACCCGCTCCACTGCTTGATCGCCAAGCGCCGCTGCCACTGCGAAAAGTAGCTGCCGTATTCCAAATAAGTGAACGCGATGCCCGCATCGTTTAGGAGCTTGCGGACGTTCTTGACGTGCGGATTTTGCGCCATTCCGACCACCACCACGTCGTGATGAGAGACGGCCTCGCTCACCTCGCGAACGGTAGCGGCATGAAAGTCGCTGATGTGACGAAGCGCGCTCGGCAAGATTCGATCAGAGGGAAGCAGGTGACGATGGTTCATCGCAGAAAGATCCTTGGTGAGGGTGAGCGTCCAAGCTAACTACCGTTTGGAAAACGACAAGCGCCGCACTTCTGCCGCGACGTGTTCCGATGACAGATGGGCATATACGCTCGTCACCTTGAGGTCGCTGTGCCCGAGCAGCTTTTGCAGCGTGAGCAGCCCGCCCCCGCTCATCAGAAAGTGGCTCGCGAAGGTGTGACGCAGCGCATGCCACGGGCTCGCTGGGGTCGGAATTCCCGCCGCCACATAGAGCGGGGCCAGCTCGGGTCGTCGCCGCTCCACCGCATGCCAAATCGAACGGGCACCATCGGACACCACCGGACACACCACACCCTCGCGAGTCACCGGACAGCGCGGCTGCCAAGCGCGCAGGGCCTCGTGCAGCTCGTCCGCGATCGGAACGTGCCGCGATTTGCCGCTCTTGGTGCCAAGCCCGTAGCTTCGCGAAATCGTCAAAAGCCCGGTCTGAAGATCGACATCCCGCCAGCGCAAGCCGAACACCTCGCCGACCCGCAGACCCGCGTAGATCGCCAAACGGACGGCGATCGCGAGCACCTGCTGGCGCGTCTCTGTCTCTGCACGGGTTCCCGACGGGGCATCCACCGCCGCCAAGAGCAGTCGAACTTCATCGCCGCTCAGGTATTCACAGCGACTCTCGGCACGTGGTTTGCGCAGCTCGGCCAGCGGATTGGACCGCAGCAGGCCCTTTTTTACCGCCCACCCAAACGCCGTTCCCAAAAACGTCAGCTTCAGTCGCACCGTGTTGCTTTTGAGTCCCCCGCGCAGGAGCTGGTTGCGCAGCCGCTCGCCGTCCTCCGCAGAAAACGAGGTCGCTTGCCGATCCGCAAGCTGCGGAATCAGCGTCGCCAGTTGTTCACGCGCCTTCTGCTCCCAGCGCCCGCGATCACGGGCCTTGGGCGGATCGTACTCCGCGAAAAATCGCTCCAGCAGCGCACCGAGCGTCATGCGCTGGGGGGTGTCGCTCACACCGAGCTTGCCACGGGCAACCCGCGCCTCAATCTCGACCAGCATTCGTTTGGCTTCGGCAAAGGTCGGCTGCTTGCTGGCTCGGGTCTTGCGTTTTCCATCGAGATCCACCCAGCGGATGTACCAACCAAGAACCCGCCCGTTCTTGGTCTTACGAATGACCTCACCCATCGTCGCGTGTGCCTTTCGTGTCCCTCTCCGCCGAGCCTCCTCTCCGACGACCCGACAAACGATCGCCCACCCCCCGGAAGCAATTCAGCGACGGAAACCCACGCAACGATTATAGATTCTTGTCATCCAAACCACAACAGCCAGATGTGTCAGGTGGTGAACTGGATTGCTAGCGGGGCGCTGCCCTAACAGACGAAGCGGCTACGAGCGCATCAGCCAAAAAACGGCGATCGCCAGGCCGACTCGATACAGAGCAAAGACCAGCAGGCCGTGACCGCGCAGGTAACGCAAGAACGCCGCGATCACGAGCAAGCCGACGGCAAAGGAAACCAGCAGGCCCAGGCTCATGTTGAGCAGGCCGACCTCGGCAGCGAGAACGTGCCGTTCTTTGATGAGCTCGTACACCGTAGCGGTGCCCAGCGTCGGCAACGCCAGCAGGAACGCAAAGTCGGCGGCAGCGGCCGTGGGAAGACCCGCCAAAAGCGCGCCCGACATACTCGCCAGCGATCGCGAAGTGCCCGGCCACAGCGCCGCCATATGGCACAGACCAACAGCCAGCGCCCGTCCCGCCGGAAGCTCGTGGGCCTCGCGATACGGTGGCTCGCTGTTTCTACGATAGCGCTCGACGAGCAGCATCAGCAGACCGCCCACGCCAAGCGCCAGTGCGACGGGCAGCGGTGCAAACAGGTGCGCCTTGATCCGCTTACCGACCAAGTATCCGACGGCGAGTAGCGGCACCGATCCCAGCACCAGGTTGCGAAATAAGTGCAGCGATTCGGGTCGCTGGCTTGCCACACCAACCACCGTGTCCCAGATGATCCGCCGATAATAAAACACCGCTGCCAGCAGCGCGCCGAGCTGTACCACCACCGAAAAGGCATCGACCGCTGGCCCGCGCAGACCGAACAGACGACTCATCAGGATCAGGTGCCCGGTGGAGGAAACCGGTACGAACTCGGTCAGACCCTCGACGATCGAAAGGACAATGACTTGCCACAGCTCCATGGCTTAGGCCGCGCCGCCACGACACCAATCGATGACGTCGGCGAGGATTTGATCGAGCGCGATGGTGGGTTGCCAGCCGATGAGCTGACCGATCTTGGTGACGTCGGGCACGCGGCGGTTCATGTCTTCGAAACCGGGCTCGTAGGCGCGCTCGTAGGGGATGAACACCACCTCGCTTTTCGACCCGGATTGCGCGATGACACGCTGGGCGAGGCTTAAGATGCTGACTTCTTCGACGTTGCCGATGTTGAAGACCTGACCGTAGGCGTCGGGACGTTCCATGATGCCGATCAGAGCGCGCACCGCATCGCTGACGTGGGTGAAGCAGCGCGACTGCTGACCATCGCCAAACACCGTCACCGGCTGACCAGCCAGCGCCTGCCGCACAAACGTCGGCACCACCATCCCGTACTGACCGGTTTGACGCGGACCTACCGTATTAAACAGTCGCCCAACGACGGTCGGCAGGCCGCGCTCGCGGTGGTAGGCGATCGCCAAGAACTCGTCGATGAGCTTGCTACAGGCGTACGACCAGCGACCTTTCGACGATGGCCCGAGCACCAGATCCCCTTCTTCGCGGAAGGGGAAATCGGTGCTTTTGCCATAACACTCCGATGTCGAGGCGATAAACACCGGGCGCTTTTTCTTCTGCGCCATCTCCAGCACCAGCTCGGTCAGCTTGATGTTGGTTTCGATGGTGCGCACCGGGCTCTCGACGATCAGCTTGACGCCGACCGCAGCCGCCAGGTGATAGATGACATCGGCATCGTCGACCAGCTCGGCCAAAAGCGGCCGATTGGCGACCGTGTCGATGACGTATCGAAACCGCTTGTTGCCGGTCAGGTGAGAAATGTTGCGGATGGTGCCCGTCGATAGATCGTCGATGACGAAGACCTCGTGACCGCGACGCAGCAGTTCTTCCGAGAGGTGCGAGCCAACAAACCCGGCACCGCCGGTAATCAGGTAACGCATTTGCGCGACGTTATCTTAGGCGGCCCGGCGAAACAATCGGCAGGATCCGGCGAAGCTACTGAAACGAAACCTTGGCGGCGTCGAGGAGATCGTTCTTGGGGTCGGTCGCGACGGTGCGACTCGGTGGCGCGGCCTGGCCTTTTTCAACCCAATCGGTGAGCAGCCCAAACGCTCGCTCGACGTACGGCTGCATCGGCACCAGGCTGTCCGCCGCGCTCTCATCCGCTGCCGTACCGTTACAGTCATAGTCGAGCATTCCGTCGGCATGCGCATCCACATGGTTGCCGTTTTGAATCACGTACAGCCGGTGTAGCTCGGGACGACCCGCCGCCTGCACCGCCGCCGCATAGGCTTCACCGTTACCCGGCAGGCCGACCAGCGCATCGCGATCTCCGTGCAGGCTGATGAGCGGCACCGAAAACCGTCCGGTGTTGGCATTCTTGAGCGCCCACTGCACGCTGTCATCCGTCCAGCCGCCCTGCGCCACGCTCGCTAGATAGTCATACAGCGGTGGATGCCCAGTCATCGACGCCGACCACATCGAATACGGCGCGCTTTCCTTGTCATCATGCCCGAGCAGATCCGCCCGGTAGTAGTACGCGGTCAAGTTGTAGTAGCCCACGCCACGCCACGCCGGCAGCTTGGCCTTCAGCGAGTCGAACAGCAGGCTATACGCGCCCCACAGGATCGCCGACTGCGGATGAAAGCCGCCCGCGACCATCTGCGCCTGGGCCCCCGAAAACTGTGGCCTCTCGCGATACGCCGCTGGCGTCGTCTTTGCCCCGGTGTCATACGGATACCCCATCGCCAGCACCGCCCGCTCCATCGAGGTCACCAGGTGCGTGCCTTGCGAAAACTCGGTCGTCGACACCTTGCCATCGCGATTGCTGTCGAGCACCCGCGCATCCGGCGCATACACGCCCGCCCAATCAATGCCGCCGTCGAACAGCCGAGGCGCACCCTTTTCGACCGCTTCGTGATCCAGCTCCAGCGCCCGCCGCACCTGATAGCCACCCATCGACAGGCCGAGCGCATAGGTCCGACTCGGCTTCTTTCCCGACGCTTCCAAAAGCCGCCGCTGCGCCCACCCGGCCAGGTCGAGCATCATCGCCCCGTAGTGCTGCGTCGCGTGCTGTTTCCGCAGCAGCGAGGTATTGCCATCCGCCCCACCGTTGGTCAGCCCCTTGTTCCCCGAGACAAAGGCAAAGCCGCGTTTGAGCACCCACGTCGCGATCACCGCAGCGCTCGCAAACTCGGTCCGCGTCCCCGGTGAACCGACCACCACGAGCTGGCCGTTCCACTTCTTGGGAAGCTGTAGCACCACTTCCTGAATCCGATCACTGCCCGCACCGCCCTTCACCGTCAGGGTTCCCGTGACCTCGGTGCCTGCCACCAGATCCGTCGGAGGCAGCTTGCTGCTATGCAAAATGCCCGCCTGGATCTTGGCCAGCTTGTCTTGCTCACTCCTCGGCAGCGCGGCGTACTCGGGACTGCCCGGCTTGATGGTGAAATAGGTCGTGTGCGCAAGTCCACCATCTCCGTCGGCCGTGTAGTCCGCCCGCAGTCCGCCGCTCAGCTCCCCGAGCAGCGCCCGCAGATCGATCGGTGTGACCTCCGGCTCGGTGACGCAGCCCACAGAGCCAAACAGCCCAAGCAGCGCCGGTAGCAACCGAAGATTCCGTAGGGTTCCGAAAGCACGATGGTGGCGTGATGACGTTCTCATGGCGGGAGCATAACCGAACCCCACCAGAGGTCGATTACGACGTCTTGTCTGCGGGCGCAGCAACGGCAGATGGATCAGCGGCAGGAACCGCAGCCGCAGCCTGACCGAGCTTGCTCGGATCAAGTCCAAAGCTCTTGGCCACGGTGAGCACCTGCCCAATCGCCGAGCCGATCATCGCCATCGGATTGCCGTCCGGCGACCCCGCGTACTGGGTGTAGTTGATCGTCCCAAACGACTGCTTGAACGCCTGTGCAATCTGCGGCAGCCCGCTTACCACCAGATCACGCATCACTCGGCCTTGGCTGAGCAAAAGCTCGATCTCGGCCTCGGCGCGCTGCTTGGCAATCGCCGCTTCGTTTTCGAGCCGCAGCGATTCCGATTCCTGACGACGCTGCATCTGCTCGAAGCGATCCTTTTCGCCTTGCAGGATCAATTCCTGCTGCTGGCGAAGCTGCCGCCGGGCTTGTTCCAGCTCCAGCTTGCGCAGCTCCAGCTTGTGCGCCTTTTCGGCCAGCTCCGCTTCGGTCGCCAGCGTCGCCATCTCGGCCTGGGCCGTCGCCACCCGCTTGTGCTCTTGCAGCTTGAGCTGGCTAAGCTCCGCTTCCTGCCGAATCTGCTGACTCTTCTGATCGAGCGCCGCCTTGCTTTCCGCCTGTCGCAGCGCAATGCCTTCTTCGACCTCGATTCGCTTGCGCGCCAGCGACTCTTTGCGGAGTAGCTCCTCGGCGGCACTGCGAGCCTTGGCTTGCTCGGCGCGCATCGCTTCTGCGGCTTCCCGCTCGGACGCATCCGCCTCGGCCTTGGCCTTCGACATCCGCGTCTCACGCTGACTGGCAATCGCCGCTTCCTGGGTCTGGCGCTCTGCCGTTGCCCGCGTCTCCGCCACCTGCCGCAGCCGCTCGAGATCGGCTTGCTCCGCCCGCATCGCAATCTCGGCCCGATACGGTGCCTGCAAGTGCTTGAACACCGCGTCGGACAGGATCTTTACGTCCTGAATCTCGATCGTATCGATCACCACGCCCCAGCCTTGATCGGTGGTGTCGTCGGGCTTGCCACTGCCCGAGACCACCGGCGCGATCTCCTGCATCAAAAACGAGGCAATCGCTTCCTTGCGATGCTCCAGGCACTGATTGAGTCCGAGGTTTGCGATCAGCCGTCGCGCCGCACCGATGAACATGTCGCGCAGCGTCTGCCCGAGCTTTTCGCTGGCTCGCTCGGCGTAGCTGAAGTTGAGCATCCGATAGGCAATCTCCGGCTGGGCGATGCGATAGACCGCCATCCCGGTGACGCTGACGCCGACGCGTTCTTTGGTGATCTGGTCGGCTTCAAACTCGATCTGCTGGAGCGTGGTCGGGATCGTCGCCACCGCCGTCCACGGCCACTTCCACACCCGCATCCCCTGCCCCGATCGGTGCGAGTCGATCTTGCCATTGTGAACGACGACCAAGTATTCGCTCGGCTTGGCGGTGATAAAGCCCCAGCGCTTCATCTTGGCGGGATCTTCGACCGGCTTGCCGTGCCGCCAGCCATCGTCGTAGCGACCGCCATCAGGCTGCTGCATCGAGCTGTTTGCGGGAACCAAACCTTCGGGAACTTTGATAGTGGCCATGTCGATCGACTCCTTGTGCTGCGGCACCGCTGCGCGTTTTGCACTGCTGCCTTGAGGAGAAAGCACCCGCCGTACCAAGAGCAACCGTCGCCCCATAAGCCCGCGAAAGCGCAGCCGAACTGGCGCCGCGACGAAGCCCCGCCGCCCGCGCCCCGCCCCAGTTGCGCCCACTCATGTTCCAAAATGGAGCACCCTGCCCACCACCGATCGGATCACTGATCCAAAATGGCGCACCGTGCCGACGCCACGACGTTTGACTTCGGTGGCGCTGCGGCAGTACATGGATGTGTCAACGATCTAGACAGCAGGTGGAGTACAGGACAGATGTCGGGACAGCTTCGCTTCGACGGAAAAGTGGTTATTGTCACGGGTGCTGGGCAGGGACTAGGGCGCAGCCATGCACTCGCGTTCGCCGCCCGAGGGGCCAAGGTCGTGGTCAACGATCTCGGTGGCACCTCGACGGGTGGTGGCAAGTCTTCTGCCGCAGCCGACAAAGTCGTCGCCGAGATCAAGGCGGCGGGCGGTGAAGCGGTCGCAAACTACGACTCCGTGGAAGACGGCGCGGCGATCGTCAAAACCGCGATCGACACCTACGGTCGCATCGACATCGTCGTCAACAACGCGGGCATCCTGCGCGACACCAGCTTCCCGAAAATGACCGATGCGGACTGGGATCTGATCTTTCGCGTCCACATGGTCGGTGCCTTCCGCGTCACCCACGCCGCCTGGCCGTATATGCGGGACCAGGGCTATGGCCGCATCATCTTTACCTCGTCGGCAGCGGGCATTTACGGCAACTTCGGCCAGGCCAACTACGGCGCCGCCAAGCTCGGACTCGTCGGTTTTGCCAGCACACTCGCGGTCGAGGGCAGCAAAAAGAACATCCGCGTCAACACCATCGCGCCGCTCGCCGGTTCGCGCCTGACCGAAACGGTCATGCCCAAGGAAGTCGTCGATGCGCTCAAGCCCGAATACGTCAGCCCGGTGGTCCTGTACTTAGGTCACGAGGACTGCCAAGAGACCGGCGGCCTGTTCGAGGTCGGCGGCGGCTTCGTCGCCAAGCTCCGCTGGGAGCGCACCGCCGGCAAGATCTGGAAGCTCGGACGGGCCATCACCCCCGAAAACATCGCCCAGGCGTGGCCGGACATCACCAACTTCAGCGGCGCCACCCACCCGGAGAACATCACCGCGTCGATGCAGCCGGTGATGAACAACCTCCAGTCGAAGAGCCGTGGTGGCAACGACATCATCGACGTGGACGAGGCACTCGGCTACGAGCTGCCCGAGCAGCACAACAGCTACGACGAGCGCGACCTGACCATCTACGCGCTCGGGGTCGGCGGCGGCAAGCACTCGACCGACGACAAAGAGCTGCGCTTTTTGTACGAAAACAACGCGAGCGGCTTCTACGCCCTGCCGACGTTTGCGGTGGTACCCGCCCTCAAGGTCATCTTCAAGCTGGCCGCCGAGGGCAAGACCGCACCGGGCCTGCGCTACGGCTTCGATCGCGTCCTCCACGGCGAGCAGTACACCGAGGTGGTTCGTCCGTGGCCGAGCAAGGCCAAGCTCAGCCACCGCGCCCGCATCTCCGACATCTTCGACAAGGGCAAAAACGCGGTCGTCGTCACCCACATCGACACCTATGACGTCGACTCCGGTGAGCTGCTCGCCAAAAACGATCTGACCACGTTCGTGCGCGGCGCGGGCGGCTGGGGCGGCGACCGAGGCCCCTCGTCCGACATCAACCTGCCACCGGAGCGCCCCGCTGACTTCGTGATCACCGACAAGATTGGCGACGAACAGGCGCTCGTCTACCGGCTGAGCGGCGACTGGAACCCGCTGCACGTCGATCCGACCTTTGCGACGGCGTTTGGCTTCCAAAAACCGATCCTCCACGGCCTGTGTACGTTCGGCTACCTGGGGCGGCACGTCGTCACCCAGATCTGCGGCGGCGACCCCCGCTACTTCAAGAGCATCAAGGTCCGCTTCGCAGACGTGGTGTTCCCCGGCGAGACGCTGAAGATCGAGCTGTGGAAAGAGTCGGACACCCGCGTCATCGCCCGCGTCATCGTGGTCGAGCGAAACAAGGTCGTGATCTCGAACGCAGCCGTCGAGCTGTACACCGAGATCCCGCAGCCAAAAGCCAAGCCCAAGGCGGCGGCAGCAGCGCAGGCCAGTGCAACGGCTCCGGCGGCTCCGGCGGTCCTGACGAGCGGTGATGTGTTTGCGGCGATTGGCGGCTATATCGGCAAGAACCCGGACCTCGTCGGCACGGTCGGCACGGTGTTCCAGTTCCAGCTAAAGAGTCCGGACAGCGCGTGGACGATTGACCTCAAGAACGGCAAGGGCGCGGTGACGGCAGGCGCAAGTGGCACGCCGGACTGCACCCTGGAGCTGCTCGACAGCGACTTCCTCGACATGACCACCGGGAAGGCCGATCCGAACAAGCTGTACTTCGGCGGCAAGCTGAAGATCGGCGGCAACATCATGGCCAGCCAGAAGCTGATGTTCCTGAAGAAAATCGACAAGGCCGAGATCGACGCGGCGCTGGCGAAAAAAGGTGGCGGGGCAGCGGCAGCTCCAGCAGCTCCAGCCGGTGGGGCGGCGGTTGATCCGGCTTCAGTGCTGACCTCGGGCGATATCTTTGTGGCGATCACCGGCTACATCGCCGACAGCCCCGACCTTGCCAAGCAGATTGGGACGAGCTTCCAGTTCAAGCTGAGCGGACCGGATTCGGCGTACTTCATTGACCTCAAGAACGCGCCAGGCTCGGTGGTGGAAGGGGTGAAGGACGCGGACGTGACGCTGAGCCTGTCGAACGCGGACTTCCTCGACATGGTGCTGGGCAAGGCGAACCCGCAGAAGCTGTTTATGAACGGGAAGCTCAAGATCGGCGGCAACGTGATGGCCAGCCAGAAGCTTGAGTTCCTGATGAAGATGGACAAAAAGCGGGTCGAACAGGTGGTAATGGCGCGGCTCGGCGGTGGCGGAGCGAAGGCGACCTCGGCAGCACCGGCAGCGGCTCAGGCAGCGGCACCCGCACAGGGGGCGAAGGCTCCGCAGATCATTGCGGCGCTCAAGGACAAGCTGGCGAAGCAGCCGGGGCTTTCGGCTGGCCTTGGGGGGCTGGTGCAGTTTGTGGTGAAGTCGCCGGACGCGGCGTTTGCGGTGGACGCTGGCGGTACGCTGACCGAAGGGCGGGTCGAGGGCGCGAAGACGACCATCACGCTCTCGGATGAAGACCTGGCGCTGCTGGCTTCGGGTAAGGCCGAGGCGCGGAGCTTGTTCCAGCACGGGAAGCTGCGAGTGGACGGCATCGTCACCCCGGCCCACCACCTCGGCTTCCTCGTCGGCTAGTCCCTCACATCATCAGTCGTAGCTGGGGCGGCGGAGTTTTTTTACTTCGCCGTCTCGCTTCTTTTCGGTGAGGCGTCGCTCTTTGGAGCTGCGACTGGGCTTGGTGGGGCGGCGGGGCTTGGGGATGAAGGTGAGGGCGGTGAGCTTTTCGCGGAGGCGCTCTAGGGCGACCTGGCGATTTTGGATCTGGCTGCGGCGCTCGGTGGCGGTGACGACGATGCCGCTGGGGCGGTGATGGAGGCGGACGGCACTCTCGGTCTTGTTGCGGTGCTGACCACCGGGACCGCTGGCGATAAACAAGTCCACGTCGCACTCTGCGGTGAGCTTGTCGTCATCTAGGGCCAGCGAGGCCCGCGCCATGGCGCGAATATGCGGGGGAGCAGCTTCCATCGTCGTGCTGTGCAATCTAGCGCAACTTGCCAAAACCGCCATCGCCGCAAGCCCGCGCCCATCCCGTTCGTCCCATTCATGCGGAGCCGCTCTCCGCACACTTTTGCCCAGCACTTTCGCTGCCGGAGCACGCCTCCGCACACTTTTGCCCAGCACTTTCGCTGCCGGAGCACGCCTCCGTACACTTTTGACGAACGTTTTTGTTACCGGAGCACGCCTCCGCACACTTTTGACGAGCTTTGGGGGATGGATTGGGGGACGCGGGCCTCGGGACGGGGGGGTTACAGGGTGGGGGTGCCGACGCGGTTGTTGCAGTAGCCGCTGGAGCCGCAGGTGGTGCCGACGGCGGTGTACCAGGCCGTCTTGCGGGTTCCGTACTGGCGGTTGTCGGAGTGGGAGTGCGCGCCGGTCGAGTTGCCGGTCGAGCCGATGAGTCCGATGGCACCTCGGTCGGTGGTGATGGTCGCGCTTGGGTTGTTGGCGTGAAGCTGGCGGAAGTCCCAGCCGCTGCCACCGGACACCACGAAGTAGTTGCCCGCGCCGCCGTTGCAGCAGCCCGCGCCCGCCGAGCAGCTCCCGCAGCTATTGGCACAGCCTGCGTACGAGGTGTAGCGGTACGAGCCGACCAGCATCGCCCGGTAGTTCCACACGCTGCACGTACCGTTGGCAATATCGAGCGCGGTGTGCGAGCCGCCGCTGCACGAGTAATAGGTGGTCGAGTTGACGCGGGCGTTCGGGTCGCAAATTGGGCCGTTGGCGGTCGCGGCTCGGCCCTTGGCTTCGCCACCGAGCAGCGTGGCACCAAGTGCGATCAGGCCGAGTGTCCCTAGCAAAAATCGAGTCTGCATGGTCATACCTCCTAGTGTGGTTGGGGGGGGTCTGGTGAAAGCCGCTGTTTTTCACGCAGCAGCAAGGTCCATTCTTGAAGTCCGCTCTGGAGCGCTCGCTGCCAGGCGTCGATCTCCGCCGTCAGTCCGGCATCGACCGAGCGCAGCGCATCGAGCAGCGGCACCGCCCGCGCCATCTGGAGCCGCACCAGCGCTTGCAGCACGGCCCGGCGCACCTCACGGGCGGAGTCTTGGCGATAGAGATCGGACAGCCGCGTCACCACCCGTGCCGACTCGGAAGACGGCACCCCACCGAGCGCGGTGACGATGCTGGCACGCAGCGCCACAAGGCTGGAATCGGCGGGGCCATCGAGCAGTGACAGAAGCTCGGCAACAGCCTGGGAGCCCACCGATTCGGTCGAGACTTCGGACAAAAGCTTGGCCGCCAGGGCCGGATCGGCCGCCGGACCCGAGCGAGCAGCCAGCGCAACCGCAATCGCCTGTTCGGAGACGGCCCGATCGTGGCCAAAGTAGACCTCGGCGCTTTCGGTCAGCAGGTTTTGAACCACCGCTTGCCGCACCATCGGGGCCGGATCGTGGATAAGTCGCGTGTAGTCGACGGCACCGAGCTTGGCCATCGCTTCGACCGAGCCGGTACCGCGCAGGCCGCGCACCGCCGCCGCTCGCGCCGCAGGATCGGAATCGCTCATCGCTCTGGACAGGGGTGCTCGCAGCGCTTCCGGCTCACCGAGTCGGGCCATCCGCGCCGCCAGTGCCCCGCTCAGCTCCTCGATCATGGCCGGATCATGCTCCCGCTCGAAGGCGGCGCGCAGCTCGGCTTCGGAAATCGCTGGGGCTCGCTCGCGCAGTTGTCGCCGCAAGAACTTCTTCAGTGAAGGAGATCCCCGCAACAGCCCGACCCGTAGCGTCTGAAGCTGGTCGGCAAGCGAGCAGACCTTTTGCCCGATCGGCGGCGGGGGAGAAACGGACAAAGACTGCTCCGGGGCAGCCAGGCCGACGCCGAGTGAGAGCGGCCCGAGCAGACCGAGTAGCAGCAGACTGAGTAGGCGACGCCGCATCATTCCCCCTCATCGAGGCACTGAATGCGCTCCGGTTTTTCGAGCCAGACCCGCGCAAAATCGACGGTGCCGCGAGCATAGATGGCGACAAAGTCTTCGTAATCGGGACGCAGCCGGGGCTCGATCTTGGACAGCTTATCGAGCAGCGGCAGCGCCTTCGCACCGGCGGCCCGCACCGCAAAGCGAAAAATCGCCCAGCGCACGCATAGGTCTCGCTCGCCCGCAAATGCGCCGCCCAGATGTGATAGCGCTTCCCCGGGATCACGCGACAAGCCGAGCCGAAACGCCGCCATCTCGCGCACTGCGCGGTCCGAGTCACGCGCCAGCACCTGACCGAGCTGCGAAAGCGCCGACTTATCGACCGGAATGTTGCCGTAGGAAGGCATCTCCAGCGCCAACGAACGCACCGCCGTGTCTGCCGAGTGCTGGCCGATGTCGAGCAGCTCTTTCATGTACGAATCCGCCGCGCCGCTGCGTCCAAACTCCTCGGTCATCACCTTGCCGATGGTCCGCGTCGCCATCCATGCCACTTCATCGGCATGCTGGTCCATTGCCACGCTCTTGAGCTGGCCGAGCGCATCGGGTGACAGCGTCCGCTGGGTTTCCAGCGCGTCGAGCGCCGCCCGCCGTACATCGAGTCCCTGCTTCCCATCCGCTCCGAGCGCGAGCAGCTTGTCGGCGACCGCTTTTTGCTGGACCGCCGCCGTGTGCTTGACTGCTGCGAGCAGATGATTCGACAGCGGTGGTCCCGACTCCGTGGCCCAGCCCACGACCGCCAAAGCCGAGGCTGGATCGCCGCCAATCACCTCGGCAAGTCGCTCTTGCAAGTAGTCGATGAGCAGCGGATCTTCGCCGGCAATCGCCGCCCGCAGGGCATCGCGCAAGCTGAGCAAGCTCGGGTGTTCATCGAGTGCGAACAGACCCTCCCAGCACGGCGGAATCGGCAGCTTTTCGACCGCTTCCGCCGAAGCCTCACTGCTCACAAGCGGCCCACTGCCCACCGATCCGGACAGGCCGTTCAGTTGTGCACTAGCTGATTCGTGCGATTGCGGAAGCGGTGCAGACGAATTCCGCCACGGACCATGCAGCCGCAGCCACAGGAGGCCAAGCAGAACCGACCCAAGACCCATCGCCCACAGCGCTTTTTTGTTTCGCCAGGTCATACCTTTGGCGAATCAAAGCACGCTCTGCGGCCAAACAACACCGCATTTTTGCCAGCTACTCGTCGTCGGGTAGGGGAAACATATCGCCCCACAGAGACGCGCCGCCATCGATGTAATAGGTCGAGCCGGTTACGTAGTCGGCTGCGGGGCTGGCCAGGAAGGTGACCAGGTGGGCGACTTCCTCGGAAACCCCCAAACGCTTCCAGGGTGTGCTGCGCCGAGCGATGTGGAGCAGCTCCTCTGGATAACGGTCGGTGCCCGAGGTACGGATGATGCCAGGGGCAACGGCGTTACAGCGAATGCGGTATTGCGACCACTCGACGGCGAGGCTCTTGGTCAGGTTGTCGACGCCCGCCCGAGCCGCACCGGTGTGCGCCATGCCGGGAAAGCCGCGATAGATCATCGCGATGATGTTGATGATCGTGCCGCTCTGTTGCGGAATCATCGCTTGCTGGGCCACCGCCTGGGTCATCGCGAAGGTGCCGATGAGGTTGTTTTTGACGACCTTCTCGAAGTTGACAAGCGGCATGTGGGCGGCGGGAAAGGGGCGCTGACCGCCGGCGTTGTTGACGAGTATGTCGATGCGGCCAAGCTCTGCTTTGACGGTGGCCACGAAGGCGGCGATCTGTTCGGGTTCGCGAATGTCGCAGGTGCGATGAACGCAGGTTCCGCCCTTGGCCTGGATTTCGGCGGCGACCTGGGCAATCGGATCGGGACGGCGTCCACAGATGGCGAGCTTGGCACCACACTCGGCCAGCTCGAGGGCAATCGCCCGACCGATGCCAGTCCCACCTCCAGTGACGATGGCGACCTGACCCGAAAGGAGGTCGGTGCGAAACGGGTTGCGCAGCGCAGAATCTGGAACTTGAGGGATTGCCATGGCCGAGACTTTACCAGGCTCCTAGCGGCAAGATGCGCGGACAGATTAGGGTGATGGACATGCGCGGACGGACAAGCGTGCGGCGGTCAAAGTGGATACAGCGAGTGGGCGTGTGGATCGGGCTGTGGATCGGACTATGGGGAGGACTGACGACGCTCTACGGATGCGGAGCCCCGGTCGATGAGCCCGAGAAGATGCCGATCGCGCAGCTTGTGCTGGTGTCGCCGCCCTCGCCGCTCGGTCTGTCGTATGGGGAACAGACGACGCTCCAGTTTCGCTATCTGGTAAAGACCGATTCGCAGTCACCGGGTGAGCCGCAAGCCGGTGTCACGCTGAAGCTGACCATCGACTCGCCCACTGGAGGCGGGACGCTGTCGACACCCACCGCAGTCACCAATGACCTTGGGGAAGCCTCGGTACGGCTGACGGCCGGAGCGGTGGAGTCGGCCTTTCACGTCACAGTGGCAGCCCCCTTGGCACCAGACTTGGTGGTCGATGTCGCGGTGTCGCGGTTCGCGTTCGGAACCCTGCGGGTGGTGCTGGATGCCTCGCCGGTGTCGCTGGGTGCCATCCAACTGCGGGCCGGACTATATCCCGATACCCCATGTAGTGATCTGCCGCCAACCGCGAAGCTGATGGGTGCGCTGCGCAGTCAGCGGCAAAACGGTCCACGGGGCGAGCTGACTTTTCAGACGCTGCTGCTTCAACCCTATGCTGTCGTCGGACGCGGTGAAGACCAGAGCGGTCGTCTGCTCGGCTACGGCTGCGTCGAGGTACCCGAAAGACTGCTGCGCGCCGATCTCAACATCCCGGTGGACGTTCCGCTTTCCGTCGTGCCGATCAACCCGGCGGGAAGCTATGCGGTGGATCTCAAGCTCCAGCCGCAGTGGCCAATCGGGATGCCGTGGTCCACGCTGACCTGTTCGCGAGGGCTGGGCGTGGCGATGGTCGATGCCATTCTGTCGGCACTTGGCCCAGGTGACTTGGCAATGCGACTGCTGATGGCGCGAGGCAGTGTCGATTCCCGTGGGTGCCGTACCGATAGCTTGAGCCCGAGCGATCCCGACCGCATCGTCGATGGTCTGCTACAAGCCACCATCGCGGGTCCAACGCTGGTCACGGTGGCAACGGACTTCTGGCCTGCTCTGCGCGAACAGACCGCCAAGTCGCGGCTGTCGATTCGAGGCAAATCCAGCACCGGTTACTTCGCAGAACACGGCCTGTTGTCGTTTGATCTGAAAACTCAGTCGATGACCCAGTCCTACTCGCTGAGCGGTACGCCAGTTCCCATCGCCAAAGAGCTAGCGGTGAGCCAGCGCGGCGACACCATCACGGTGGAAAAGCACGAACTGACGGTCCGACTGCCGCGACTGTGGCAGCAGGCGCTCGTGGATCTGGTGCTCTCACCGCGTGGGGTGACGATGACGCCAGGGCAGCAGCTCGCGACCGCCATCACGGCAGCACGCTATGGCACCCAGAGCGGCTGTCAGGCCATCGAAAACGCCATCTGCGACCAACAAATGACGCCGTGCCGAGGCCTTGTACTCCCGGCGTGTCAGGCAGCGACACTTGCGGTAAGTGCGCAGCTTCAAGCGGTGGTAAGCGATCCGCCGCCAACATCCGATCTTCGACTCGGGCTCACCATGCGCATGCAAGATCCCGATGGAATGCTTCAGGCGGCCACGCTGACAGATGGTGTGCTGTCTGGCGATGCATCGCTGTCTTCAGGCCTGGTCAAGCTCAGCGGCTCGGCGGTGGGCCTACGCGACCCTGCACCATGAGGAACCAACCGCAACATCCGTGGTGGCGGCGGCGCTGGCTGGTTGGTGTGGTGGCCGTGCTCGCCCTTTGGTGCCTGTCCCCCGCCTATGCCGATTCGATGGAAGAGCCCACGGCGGCTGAGGAGCAAATCGCACGCTCGCTGTTCGATCAGGCCATCCAGCGCTTAGGAACCAGCGATTCTGGGCAGGCTGCGACCGAGCTTGTCGCCCTGGCCGACCACCATCCCCACAGCACGCTGGCCCCGGAAGCGCTGTTTGCCGCCGCCCAGCAGTACGAAGAGTCACTGGCACAGCCGGATCGAGCGCTCGAACTGTATCAACGACTTATCAAGGACTATCCAGAGAGTCGCCTGCTCCGTCGCGCTGAGTCACGGACGGCGCAGCTTACGGTCAGCCTCCGCAGTGGTGCCGCGCCGCTCGTGCGCTTTTTGACGATTGTTCGCAACACACCAGACAACAGCCCCGAGCGAGCCCTACAGCTCACGGCGCTGCTACGGGAGCATCCGCAGTTTGCACTCGCCGACCAAGCCACGTACCTGATCTTTGATGGAGCGCTGCGGCGCAACGACCCGCAGGTGGCCACGCTGTACCGTCAGCTACTGGACCAATTCCCAAAGAGTGACTGGACGGCTCGCGGTCAGCAATCGTTCGCCGAGTGGCAACTCGGACGAGGTCGACTCGGGGCAGCGCGGACGAGCTACACCCAGCTAGCCCAGCGCCCGGAGCCGCTGTGGCAGAAAGCCGCCATCGAGGGACTTCACGCCGTCTCGCTGGCCGAACGTCGACGGCTGCTTGCCGCGCTGGGCGGTCTGATCCTAACGTCCGCCCTGCTCGGGATCGGAGTGCGTCGTCGGAAGCAGCTCTGGCCGCCACCTGCCGAAGTGGCCTACTACCTACCGGTCGGGCTGTTCTTCGTGTTCGTTGCCGCGCTCGTTCAGGGAGCGACGTTTGCAAGGCCGCTGCTGGTCCTGGTCATCGGCGGCGTCCTTTTGTGCTGGCTGTCGGCAGCGGCAGCCCGTGGGCAAACGGGGCCCCGCTCGCTCTGGTTTGGAGCGCTGTGGCGTGGTGGATTGGCGCTGCTGTTGTGTTACTTGGCGATCGAGCGCCAAGGGCTGTGGGATCTAGTGTTAGAGACACTTCGCAACGGGCCCGATCAGTAAACGCGGCTCTCAAGCGGGGTGCGAACCGGTCTCCTGCCTTCACTGGGATGACTTGGGCCACACCGGCTTCCCCGCAGGAGCTTTCCTCTGCGCGACTGCCGAATCACGGAGCTGCTGCGCCAAGTACCCCAGCGCGTAGTTGTGATCGAGCTTCGTCGGCAAATCGATTGCCTCGGCGGAGCGCGGCAAGACCTTGTGATCGCCGGGATTGTGGCCAAAGCGCGGGGTCATCACCGGATCGCTGGGCCCGGTGACAAACACCCGCACAGAGACCCTTTCGGCGGGCTCCGGCCACGGCGAAAACGTCGAGCCCAGCGCAATCGGCAGCGGCGTCTGTCGCAGGTCGTGACCTCCCCACGGGTTAAAGCCCTGCCCTGCGAGCGGTGCCCCGATCGAGATCAGCTCTACCGCCAACTGCGGCGGCACCTCAATCCGCGAAGCCGCCCACAAGAGCAGAAGCCCAGCGGCAGAGTGGCCAATGACCACCACCTTTTCTACAGAGCGCGGCAGCCTCCGCAGCAGATAGTCGACGTGACGCACAAGCCCATCGCCGCTTCTTTCCAAACTGAGCCAGGGATCCCACGGCCACACCATCGTCACCGCGCTCGGCAGCGCTTGCAGTGCTTTTTGGGCATCGTCCCATTCCCAACCGTAGCCGAGCATCCCCGGGACCAGCAGAAACACCGTCTGCGTTCCCGTTGGCACAGGCGGCCGTTCTCCAAGCGTCAGCGTGCGGCAGCTTGGACAGGCCCGCGAAAGCGGCACCGCACAACCGGTCCCAAGCGAACCCAGGAGCAGCAAGGCCCACAGCCTCTGGACGTGACCTCGACGGTTCATGCGCCTTCCCTAGTACGCGGTAGCCAGATGTAGTCCATAAATCCCACGCTAAGCGATCCGCAGCAAGGAGCGCATCGCTTCTGCGCAACTTCATCGCGATCCCTTACATTCACAAATTGTAAATCAATCAGCATGTACACACATATACACAGAGCAGGTTCATATCTATAACCGACAGAATACTTTTTCTTACCTAACGCTACATCATCCGTAGGCGTCGGTGTAGTTCCAACGTCGAATTTCGAGGTCAATACCAGACACCGCGAGAAAGCTCCGCACGTCGTCGCTAAAGAGCCTCTGCAGATTCTCTGTAAGCGATCGTTGAACCCGATCGCTGCACCGATTTGGCCCGTTTGTCACAGACAGGCTTTCAACGCCCCGATTTCAGGCATGAATATCCAATAAACTTGTCATAGATCACACCATCGGACAACGTGATAACCTGATTCCGAGTGGTCATCCAGCCACTCTGCACAATGCATTGGGGCACCTTAAATCCGAGAAGGAGAACTGCATGCGAAATAAGATGATTTCCCGTATCACGATGGCGTCGATCTTTGGCATCGGCGTCGTAGCGCTGGCTTTCGCCTGTGACAACACGACCCCAACTCCAACCCCGACTCCGGACCTGGCGACCCCGCCAGATATGACGATGCTGCCGGACCTGATGCCGCTCGCCCCGACTGCGACGATGATTGCGCCGGTCCGTGGTCCAGCCGCTGGCGGCACCGCGATCACGATCACCGGCACCAACTTCAAGACGGGCGCGTCGGTCACCGTGGGCGGCGTGGCAGCAACGCAGGTCGTGGTCACCCCGACCTCGATCACGGCAATGACTGGAGCCTCGACGACCTTCGGCGCAGTGGATGTCGTGGTCGACAACAAGGACGGCTCACCCGTCGCCACCATCGCCAAGGGCTTCCGGTACTTCATCGCCAACCCAGCCTTTACGGCTGCCAACGCCAACACCGCGGCCATGAGCGTCAACGGTCCGCGCTCGCTTTCGAACATCATGCTCGCCGCCCAAGGCTTCCCGAGCCTCGTCTCGGCGATGGGTACAGGCAACGTAGCGGGCGTGGCCATGCAGGGCGTCAACGTGATCCCCAACACCACCGCTGCGCCGGTCGGCACCGCCCCAACCTTCGCCGCCACGCAAGGCATTCCGACGGGGGGCACCAATGTGATCAACACCGCTGTCGGCGATATGAACGGTGATGGTCAGGCTGATGTCGTCGCGACCAACGCAGGAAACAACACTGTGACGGTGATTCACCGCAATGGTGTCATGGCCCCCACCGTGACCGTGATCCCGATGGCCACCGGCACCTTCAATCAGCCTGTGTTTGTGACAATTGGTGACTTTGACATGGACGGCAAGGTCAACGACATCGCCGTCACCAACGCGGGCACCGCTACCGTCAGCATCCTCAAGAACAACGGCAACATGACCTACAGCGCCATGGCAGGCTCGCCGTTTCTCATGACCACGGGTGCGGCGGGGTACAACCCCTACGGAATCGACTCGGGCGACTTCGATGGCGATGGCCGCCCTGATGTGGTCGTCGGCAACGTCGGCAACAACACCTTCCTGCGCGTCATCCTGAACAAGGCGGGCGGCTGGGCGGTCCAGGGTCCGATCACGGCAGTGCCTGCAGCGCAGCCAAACATCGTGAAGGTGGGAGACTTCGACGGCGACAACAAGCTCGACTTCATTGCGGTGAGCCGTCAGGCTGCAGGCGTGGTTGCGTTCTACAAGGGCGACGGATTGGGCGGCTTCACCAAGCCGAACGCCAACATCGCGGTCGGTACCAACCCCGAAGCGCTAGCAGTCGGCGATCTCAACCAGGACGGCTTCCTCGACCTCGTGGTTCCGAACTTCGGCTCGACCAACCTGCACTGGATGACCGGCAAGGGCGACGGTACCTTCAACGCCCCGGTGATGATCAACTCCGCTGTCCAGACCAATGGCGTCGCCATCGGCGATTACAACGGTGACGGCAAGCCGGACTTCGCGATCACCGGCTTTAACACCGGCAACGTCATCATCTACCGAGGCAGCGGTACGTAATGAATGCCAGAGCGTCGCTCCTTGCGATGCTCGTTGCCAAGTCGACACCTCTTGGGTCCGCATCCTGCGCGAGCAGCTAGCGGGCCCAAGAGGCCTACTCCGCTTGACGAGCGGTCCTCTGCTTCATCCTGCCCTCGCACCCATTTCCATCTAGGAGTACCCATGCATCGCCTCACAAGTCGTCTGCTGGTTGGTCTGGCCGGTGTCTCTGCGATCGTGCTTGCCTGTGATCAGGCCGACATTCCGCCTCCTACGACTACTGAGGATCTGGCGGCGGCGGCTGATCTCACCGAGTCGGCCGATCTGAGCAAGCCCGCACCTGTGCTGGCCTCTGTGTCCGCGAAGCTCGGGCCAACGGTAGGGGGAACGACTATGACGATCAGCGGCACGTTCTTCCAACAAGGAGCAACCGTGTCCATCGGTGGCAAATACGCGACAGTGTCTACCGTCGCAACGGATGGCTCTTCCATCACCGTAACAACCGGCGCACGTCTCGGAGTGCCAGGCGATGCAGATGTCGTGGTGACCAATCCAGATGGCCAGACGGCCACACTCCCCAAAGGATTCCGTTACTATCTATCGACCGTTTCGTTTCCCGTGCCAGCCGCACAGCCAACTGTGGCCGGACTCCCTGCGAGCGGTCCACGCTCCCTTGCCATCCTAGATGTGAACGGAGACCAAAATCTCGACATCGTGAGCGCCAACGGAGCCGGGGGGAACAATGTCTCTGTGATGCTTGGGGATGGCGGCGGCGGACTTGCCACACCGACGAATATCGCCCTGGGACAAAACGGAGCACAGACCCTCATCGCGGTCGATCTGAACAAGGACTCTGTGCTCGATTATGCAGTCACCAATCCCGCCAGCAACAGCGTGAGCGCGTTGATACGAATGGGTGGGATCACGACTCCCAACACGGTCGTCACGGGGACTCTGTCGCAACCGACCGGCATTGCAGCAGCCGATTTGGACAATGATGGCGACATGGACCTGGTGATCACAAACGCAACCACCAGCACCGTATCTGTCCTTCTCAACAGCGGTGCGGGAACTGTGTATACCGTCGCCGTTGGCTCTCCGTTCGCCATGGGAGCGGGCTTTGCTCCATATCACCTTGCGATCGGAGATCTCGACAAAGACAACCGTCCCGACATCGTGGTGGGCAGCTCCGGTACAAGTACGATCCGAGTCATCTTAAACAAAGCCGCAGGCTATCAACTCCAGGCCGCCACCACCGTGGGACAGATCGCACCCGCGGGAGTCGTGGTCGGTGACTTTGATGGCGATGGGAATGCAGATGTAGCGACGGCAAATCGTACCGCAGGGAGTGTCTCGATCTTGAAAGGAAACGGGGCCGGAGTCCTGACTGTCCTGGGTACTCCCATCACGGTGGGAACGAGTCCCGACATGCTGGTCGCTACTGACATGAACCTGGATGGCGTCGCGGATCTGGTGGTGCCCAGCAGTGGCTCGGCCAACATTCACGTACTTGTGGGCAAGGGAGACGGTTCCTTTGCCCCTGCTCGCGCCACTCCCTTTGTAACCGGAGCGGGGCCGTTTGCCTGTGCCGTCGGCGATTTCAACAAGGATGGCCGTCCCGACCTGGCTGTAACACGCTATCAGCTCGGGGCCATCGACATCATCCCCAGCGATGGACAATAACCAACGCCCCGCCCGCCACCATCGGACCTCACCGGCGTAGTCGGCAATAAATCAATATAAACTGCTGCAATCATTGGCTATTTTGTTGTCCTACTTGCTGCCTTCTCTGTCGCACGAGATCCAATGATATATTCGCGCATATCGACCAATAACTACTTCCGGTTACCCATTGGAGGCTCGCTGCATGAGATTCTTTACCATTTCGCGCCTTTATGCCGCCTCGATCATCGGTCTTGGTGCCATCGCCCTGGCTGTTGCTTGTGACCAAACCACCGACACCCCACCTGAAACGCTCGATATGACGATGTCCTCGCCGCCGGACCTGCCGCCGGTCATCGACCTGACGAGCTTCAACGCTCCGACGGTGACGTCGGTGACACCAGTGAGCGGAGCCAACAATGCGCCGACCCCCATCGTGATCACCGGCACCGACTTTCGCGCTGGTGCGACCGTGACGGTGGGCGGAGTTGCCTGTACCAACGTCGTCTTCGTCTCGGCAACCACGATCAACTGTACGGTCCCCGCCAAGGCAGCAACCTGTGGACCTCAAGACATCGTTGTCACGCATCCCGACGACCAAAAAGCGGGTACGGGCGCCAAGCTGTTCTCGTACCGCTCGACGGGAACAGCCTCTTGGGCGGCTCCAATGAACTACCCGACGGGGGCTGGCCCTCGTCGAGTCATCGCCGCAGACATCAATGCCGACGGAAAAGTCGATCTGATCACCGTCAATCAGACTGGCAATAACATCACCGTCAAGACCGGCCTCGGCGATGGCACGTTTCCGAATGGGGCCTCACAGAACTTGTCCATCGGCACGACCCCCACCGGCCCAAGCGACCTGGCCATGGGAGACTTCAACACCGATGGCAAACCGGACATCGCGACCATCAATAGCAACGGCAGCATCACCGTATTTACCAACCAGGGAGCCACCGTATTCACCTCGGCGATTTTCAACACCACCGGCTTCCTGGCCGGCCCCAATGCCGCCATCGCCGTAGGAGACGTGACCGCCGATAACAAGCTCGATATCTTGGTAGCGTCGCCAGCCAGCATCTCGGTACTACCTCTCATCGGAGCTGGCAACGGCACCTTCACCGTCGGCACAGGCCGCGCCGTAGGAGGCTTTGTCGGCGATCTGGCGTTGGCTGATATGAACAAGGACGGCAAGCTCGATATCGTGACCGCCAACACCAGCACGCTCAACGTCACGGTCTGCCTGTCGACTGGCGTGGGCACGTTTGGCAACCCGATCAACCAGAACGCGGGCACAAACCCCAGTGGCCTGTTTGTAACGGACGTGAACGGGGTTTAAGGCTGTCCCTACAGCGCCTTACTTTTTTGGCGCGAGATAGGAGCTAGTGATGATGGGTCACAGTGCGGAGCGTAATGT
>CALLYL010000021.1 GCA_937859535.1 uncultured Myxococcales bacterium | reverse complement strand
TGCCAACTCTACACTGGGCTCGTGGGGTTCAGAGATTTGCTTGAGCAACGTCGCTTGGGACTCCACTGCACCAATCCGTCCCAGCGCACGGGCCGCCGAGGTAGCCAGCTCTGGATGGGGGCTCTGGAGATGAGGTTCCAGCAGTCGACGATGGGACATATCGCCACTCTGTCCAACCGCAACCAGCGCCTTCTGCTGGAGACTCACATCAGAGCTCACCAGGGCGCTCTGAATCACGCCCAGTGCATGGGTCTTCACCTCTTGGCGGGAAGGCTCGCGTCTGGACAGGATGATCAGCGCCACCACCAAGTGCAAAATCGTCAGCACGATCACGCCAAGTATCACCTGAACTCGCAGTCCAAACCCGGCCTGCAGCACGGAAGGTGGTTGGCTGCTGGTGGTTGGGATGAGCACGCTCAGTTGGTGCTCGACCTCTGCCATGGTTGGCCGCTCTGCCGCATCTGTGCTGACCATCCGCAGCACCAGCGCTTGCAAAGCAGGAGTCACACCACGGAGTCTCTCGGCGGCAGTATCCGACGAGTGTTCGAGCAGCTTGAGCGATACCCGAGTGTACGGGAGCGTCCCAGTCAGTAGCTCATACATCACCACGCCCAGCGAAAATACATCGGCCTTTCCATCTGCTTGCTCGGCCTTCCCAAACTGCTCTGGTGCCATGTACAGCGGAGTACCCATCACAGAGCCATTTTCCGATGAAGAGGAGGACGCCGGTGCGAGGTTCAAATCACTGAACTTGGCAATTCCAAAATCGAGAATTTTTACCCAGTCATGCCCCTGCCGAATCGGATCGGCCACGAGCATGACGTTGTCTGGTTGATTGTCACGAACAGCAAACTCCGTCGTGAAATCACCATTTTCAATCGCTCTCTGGAGGTAGGCGGGAAAGCGCTATGTCGGTCGGTTGTCGCAGAAGGTGACGCTGCAATCACCCGTCCGATAGCGCTTCCGCAATCCGCATTCGAGTAACGCCGCTCGCAGCCAGCAGCGCGGCCACTACCGCGACGAACGACAGAAACAGAAAACCCCAGGAGTAGGCAGAAAGGGAATAACCCACCCGCAGCGGGATGGCATCGGCCAGAAGGCCGCCTTTGTACGTAATCGTCGAGGCATTGATGGCCAAGGTACACAGGACGGAGCACAGCAGACCGATTCCTCCGGCGAGAATGGCTAGCATGGCAGCCTCCACGGCGAACAAGGCCAGGATGTGCCGTCGCAGATAACCGAGACTCCGCAACGTACCGATCTCGCGTGTGCGTTCCCGAACCGTCTTCATCATCGTGGTCAGCACGGCGGCACCCGCGATGATCAAAATCACGATGAAGACGAGCCCTCGGAACACGGTCAGAAGGTCGATCCCCCGACGCAGCAGGTCGGCACCTTCGGTATCGATCCAGTCCACCACTTCGAGCTCGATACCGGCTTGCTTCAACGCGGTTCGCAGTGCAGCCCGCATCTTGGGTCCATCACTCGGCCGGTGGAGTACGATCATGTATTGGGAGACGGCTCGAGTCGACGCCAGATCCTGCGCAAAGCGGAGAGGTACCCACAACAGATGCTCATCGAAATCTCGTGAACCGGCACGAGTGAGTCCGACCACGTCCGCCTCTAGTGCGTTGGTGCGGCCGTGACCACTGGTAACGGTAAGCATCAGGCTGGACTGCTTGCAGTGGAACGGACGCTCAATCGGCAGAGGTGCCGCCGTGACTGGATCGAGCACAGGATCCTCACTGGTGGCGGTGCACCCAAGGATTTCGCCCAGGCCCAGTGCCAACACGGTGCCACTCGGCTCCGATTCTCGCAGTGGATGTCCGGCCCAGGTATTCCACGTCCACTTGCGGCGGGCGATTCGACCTTCGGGAACGTCGTGCCCCCACAAAATCATCTGAGCCGAGCTGCCTCCCATGTGCGCCATTCCTACGAGCAGGAGTGTTCGTACGTTCGTCTTCACAGAGGCCGAGTTCTCGACGATCCAGCGGTCTAGAAACTGCTGCTCCTTTTCGTTGATTCGGTATTTCTCCGGGTTGATCCGCGCCTGACGCGTACCCGCGCCCTTTTTCTGCACCATGACCTCGCCAATCATGATTCGCGAGTAGATGACATCGAGTTGGCTGCGCAGAAATTCCTCGATGTAGCCCTGGAACAAAGCGAGCGCCAGGAATCCGACCGCCAGCGTAGCGAGCGCGGCGACGCTGTGACGCCAGTTTCTTCGCACGTTGCGAAACGCAACCTTCACAATCAACTGCGATGAGTGAGGGATTTGCATCGGCATCACCATTAACCGGTCTGCGAGGTCAGCAGATCGACCAGGTTGCGTTTCACTTGCCCACGTGCAACAAGCCACGCGGCCACACACAGGCCAGGAATGACGATGACGGCTTGGATCGCACAGATCCAGGCCGCCGGCACGATGACGAGCTGGATGGTGCCCGGCACCCCCGGAGGCGCAAAGCGAATGCCGGACGCATTGATGGCTGCGGCCCCCGCTAGTCCCAGCAGCAGACCAACCAGCAGACCCAGTAGCGAGAGGATCAGCGCCTCGCGGACGAGGAGAGCCGTCATCTGACGCCGAGTGAACCCAAGGGCTCGCCAGGTACCAATCTCTCGGGTTCGTTCCAAGATCGTCAGCGTCATTGCACCAAGTACGGTCAGGGCCAAGACCAGCTCGACCAGCACGGTGATAAAGCCCACCACTGCTCCCAAAAAGGCCATCGTTCCGACGTAATATGGTTTGGAGCGCTCATCATCATAGGGCAACGCTTCGACGGCAAGTCCCTCTTTCCCAAGTGCGACCGTGATCTCTTTGGCCACTGCGTCCGCATCCTTGGCATCGCGCAAAAACAGGCCAACGTAGGTCACTTGGTCGGTGGCAAATAGCGTCTGGAGCAAAGCCAGCGACGTGTACATCGTTCCGTCTTCGCCAAGCGTCTCGGAGGGATGAAACGTCGCGACCATCTCGGTATCGACCGCGTTGAGTGAGCCATCGTAGGTAATCGCCGCAAGCTGGACGTTCGCATCACGGCCCAGCTCATCGAGCCGCTGCTCGGTTTCGCAGTGCAGGATGAGTGGCGCGGGGGGCAGCCCCACCGCTTCGTCATGTACCCGCGGCTTCTGCAGAAGCACGGCCAGACCCCCAGAGACCGCAACGGCCTGCGGCAGGACAGGATAGGCGTCCACGCAGCGCCCCCGAACGGGCGAGGAAATCGGGGCAGACGGCGTTGCTGCTTCAG